>JAQBBT010000108.1:0-4222 GCA_032125915.1 Nitrososphaerota archaeon | reverse complement strand
GTCGATGTACATGCCAGGTGCAACTGCGGTTGGAATAACCTTTGATGGTGGTATAGTTTTGGCCAGCGAAAAAAGGATCGCATTTGGAAATTTCCTTGTAAGCAAATCAACAAAAAAGACTTTTGAGATAACTCCAAAAGTAGGTGCAACATGTGCCGGTCTTGTTGCAGATATGCAGATTTTATCATTACAAATTGCAGCTCTAGCTAAAATTCGAAAAATGGAACTCAAAAGAGACGTTCCTCCAAATTCTGTAGCTAAAATGATGTCAAATATGATGTATGAGCGAAGATATTTTCCATTATTGACTCAGGTAATAGTTGCCGGTATAGTTGACAAACCTGTTTTGTATACATTAGACCCATTAGGTTCAGTTCTACCTGATGAATATGCTGCAGTAGGGACTGGAGCTGAAATGGCTTTAGGTGTATTAGATCCGCAATTCAAGGCAAACATGACTGAAGATGAGGCCGTAGATTTGGCAAAAAAAGCAGTACGTTCAGCTGCACTCAGGGATTCTGCAAGTGGAGATGGTGTTGATATTATGATAATTACCAGCGATGGTATCAAAGAATCCTCAGAGAAAATAACTAACTAAGGGTTTTTCCAATCTCCCAAAATTTATCCGAGATGTAGTGTAGGTTTTTTATTACTTCTCCTTTTTCCATTTTTTCCATCTCTTCGCTAGATACCAGAGTTTTTCCTACTGCCAAAAATTTGTGATGTGATTCTTCAATTATACACACAACACTATCTTTTTGAAATTCAGAGTGTTTCTTGATTCCTGGTCTCATAACGTTGGCACCTTTGCACATAAATTTTACAGCCCCCATATCCACCATGACGTATGGAAATTTTTCTAAAGTTTGAGTTTCAGATAAGAATGGGACATAATCATCATTAATTTTTAAAATCTTGATTTCATTTCCAACTATGATTTGTGCATCACTTGATATTTCATGTACTTTGAGATTTTTTATTTTTGGAAACTCCATGTTCCATTGCTCTGAAATTGATTTTAATACGGCAGATGTTTCGCTTTTTGATATTAAATTAGATTTCAATTTCTTGATGTCTCTTGTCTAATATCTAACAAGTCGCGAAGAATTGAACTTGCAGTCTCCATTCCTCCTGCTCCTTTACCGATAATTGTCTGAGTTCCTGAATGTTCAGATGTGAATGCAATTGCATTTAGGGTTCCGTTAACACATAAGGGATCATCGATTGAAATTTCTTTTGGGCTTACCACAAGGTTTCGGTCACATGATGCTATCAGCTTGATTGCACATTTTTTCTTGGCAGCCTTTTTAATATCGTCACTGGTAACCTTGCGTATGCCTGTACACTTGATATCGGGCATTGTTACTTTCATTCCCATAATCCAGTTTGCAAGAATTACTAATTTTGCAGCAGCATCAAGACCATCTAAATCAAGAGATTCATCAGCCTCTACGTAACCTTTGTCCTTGGCGTCTTTTAATGCAGACTCAAATGACAATCCATTTGCCATGTTGGTTAAAATATAATTTGTGGTCCCATTTAGAATTCCTGCAAATGATGTGATTCTTTCCCCTCTTAGACTATCTTTTGCATAATCTAAAATTGGTGTTCCACCACCAACAGTTCCACTAAATTTTAACATTACATGATTGTATATTGCCAATTCCAACAAAGATGGAAATGCGAGAGCCAGTGGACCTTTATTCACTGAAATTACATGCATTCCTTTTTTCATTGCAGTGGTAATGTGTGTCATGCCAGGTTCTGCGTCTTTGTAATTACTTGCTGTAGTTTCAATTAAAACCTCGGCCTCTATATTTTTTATAATATCCAGTCCAGACATGTTACTTTTTGTTTTAGAATAGTTTTTCACAGTGCCAAATTTCTTTTTAGTTTCAACAAGTTTTCCAAAATCAAGACCTGAAGGATCTATGGCACTACCTTTACTATCAAATACAGCCACAACTCTTGGTTTCAAACCGTATTTTGCATAAAGATCCTCTGATCGTGATTCAAATAACTTAACCAAGCTTTGACCTACCACTCCAAATCCACAAAGTATTATTCTCAAAATTTCTTCTTCCTTTCAAATGTTGTATATTTGGGTGTTTTATTCATGTCTTTGATTTTCTTATCATAAATTGTGTTTTATAATAATTTTTGAATTATTTTATAAATTTATTATCTTTTAGCAGTGTTTTCTGGTGCTATTGATTATTCTTCTTTTTGAAGAGATAATGAAATTGAATTTATACAATATCTCAAGTTTGTGGGGGTTGGTCCATCATCAAACACATGTCCTAAATGAGCCCCGCATTTGTTACAGTTGACTTCTGTGCGAACCATGCCTAGAGATCCATCTGAAATATACTCTATTTTCTCTTTGGAAACAGGATCCCAAAAGCTTGGCCATCCAGAACCTGAATCAAATTTTGTATTTGAATTGAATAATGCCTCTCCACAACAAGTACATTTGTAAATTCCCTTTTCTTTAGTATCGCAGTATTTTCCGGAAAATGCTGGTTCTGTTCCTTTATTGATACAAATATTATATTGCTCAGGGGTGAGTTGCTCTTTCCACTCTTCTGGATTTTTTGTAATTTTGTCTGTCACAATATCTTTTGTTTGTAATCCTATTAGAATATTTTCTATTTCATATTCTTTCTTTTTTCTTCAGTTCTTTTTTCAGATTCAAATCTTTCCAAATCATATTCCTTGAGATCCACAAATTTAATTATTTTACTTAGGGTGGGATGAACTTTATTGATTTGTTTGTACATCTGTTGTGCAACTTTCCTATAATCTGCGTGTCCCTGCGGAACAGTTCTCAATTCGATTAAATGACAAGCTTCTCTGAGATTAAACTTCATAAAGTAGGGATAGTTGAACGCAAAATTTACCACATATTGCCCTTGTTCTGGATATTTTTTTCTAATTTTACCAAAGGCGTTTTTAGTTTTATCCATACACTCTCTGTATTCTTTTTCAATTCCTAAAATTTTTATTTCATTTGGAATGTTATATCCATGATCAGTAGTAAGTAATTGTCGTTCAAGTGTCAAAGCTCGATGTCGATGAAAATCTCTAAACATTCCAAAATTATTCAACAAATCAAAAGTATAGTATACACTTTCAAATGCTCTACTTGGTCTATGCCGTCGGTTGCGTCTCAGCTTGGTAAAGGAGTTTAAAATTTTTATTTTCTTTTCTTTTGGAAAATTTTTAACTTGTCTTAAGATATTTTGATAACTGGTACTTGGGGATTGCTCATAAAATATGCTAGTTACAATTTTATCTATGGCTATTTTTTCAGATTCCCAATCTACTAGTTTGGTCATAGGCCCTGGAACTGGTTTTGGGTTGATTTCTTTTGAAGCAATAGACTTAGAAATCTTTTTTATTTGTTTCAAATAATTTTGATAAGCATTTCCATATTTGTCATCAAATCTTCGTACAAAGGATTTGATAGTGGTATCTAGTTCTTTTTTGATTTTCAAGGCTAAATCCTGTTCCTCTTCGAGGTCTGATGATTTTAGTACGGTCAATAGATATTCAAACGCACGACCATTTCCAGTAATGCCTACATTGGTTAAGGTAGATGCAGGTAGTAAACCTCTAAGAATGTCCAGAGCCTTGGCTTTGGTTGAACCTCTATAAATCATATTTGCAGATTTTATATCTCTCTCTTGCTTTAATTTTGAAAATAACTTTTCTTTTCCATCATGTGAATCTTTAAAAGAATATTTTTCAATTGGAAATTTTTCTCGTACGTAACTTATCATAGGCTCTATGTTTTTTGAATAAACATCAAAAGAGAAATTACATGTATCTAAATACAAGTCTGCAAATTTTGAATGCATTATAATCGGGTCACGATAAAATCTATAATTTCCGTTGGTCTTTTTGTTCCAAGCAACATATCTTGATGATTTTTCTAGATAAGACAATCCAATTCTCCTGTCTTCAATTTTTTTAACTGCAATGTTAGATAGCCCTTCTATTGCAATTTGTGCTTCACCTAATTCTGCAACAGAATCATCACCATACTCCAACAATACTCTGTCGTAAAACTCCTCTCCTCTATTTTTATTTTTTAAAAATTCATCCAAAAATACTAGCCTCATACTTTTACTAGTTCTGCTATAACGAGACATCAATGCTCCTCGATCTACTTGCTTAGGGGTGATTATTGCAAATACTGATTCATCTGTATTTGAAAAAT
>JAQBBT010000107.1:0-7367 GCA_032125915.1 Nitrososphaerota archaeon | reverse complement strand
ATGAAAACGGTTTAAAACTTCAATAAATATGTATAGCTTGTACTAATTCTAAATTTTTTGAAATTTTAACATCTATCAATATAGACGTTTGAGTAATATTTTCATTTTTTAATAAAAAATTTGAAGAAAGTATGAAATTCTCATTAAATTTAGATGAATTTCAATGCCTAAAATCATTGACTTTGATTATTATTAAGAAATTACAAGGTTTATCCTGTCAATGAAAGTGGCAGAATAGAATAACGATAGCCATCTCTTTGTGAAATAAATTTAGCAGAAAGCATGTCTCGTTTTCCTCTTTGATTAAAATTTTTAATTTTTAGACTAGTTTTACTTTCGTCTACATATTCCAAATCAAATGAAGAATAAAATCTAAGGTTAAGTAATTTTTCTATTTTCTTTGCTATATCCATATTTCCATTGCCAATATTGATAATCTTTTGTTTGGCTCTTAAATTTCCCAAAATACCAATAAGATGTAAAACTAATTCTTCAATTGATGAATGAAAGGAGCTTTCAATTTCTTTCCCAAAGTAAAAAACTGATAAACCAATTTGTTGCCCAGGGTCAATACCTATGACAAGATCTCTTTCCTCGTAATCCAAATTTAGTTTTTGAATCATCAATCCTCTAATTACGGTAAAATGCTGCTCAAATACATCCTCGTCTAAAATGGGTTTTTTACATTTAAGCGGGTATTCTTTTCTAGTTGTAAGGACTAAATTCCCCTCATAGTTTGAAATTTCTTCTGGCAGTATAGAATCAAAAGGTAATTTCATAACCTTCAAAATATTTGAAAATCTATAGTATGGTTTGCCGTACGTGGTGGCAATCCCTATACGAGTATTAAGTAGTGAATTGATAATTTAGGAAAAATAGAAATCAGATTTAGATTTATGCCTTCAAAACAGTTGACACTACATGTTTTACCGCTTCATCAAAGTTAGTATCTATTCTTGATGTAATTTCAGAAAGTTTTGTTTCTCCCTCTTGAACAATTTTTGCTGATTCTGCATTAGCCTTTTCTTTAGATGCATTGATTATTACTTCGGCCTCTTTGGTTGCCATTTCTCTTGTTTTTTCTAAGAGTTTATCAATCTCGGCTTGTGCTTTGACAGAAAGTTGCTTTTTCATTTCTGCAACTTTACTGTTAAGAGAATCTAAATCATCCTCTAATCCATTTAAGGATTGAATAATTCCTGTAACCTTTGATTCAGCCATACTGCTCATTTTACCTACAATTCCTCTAATCCATTACTTAAATCATTCATTTTTGTTATTTTTTAGGTACGAAATTCGTAAATAAAATTATCCACTTGTTAGTAGTAGAATCGCTCTTGCAAGATCACCTTTAGCTTCCTCTAGAGCATTTTTGGCTTTTTCTTCATCAACGCCAGCTTGCTGACTAACTAGTTGAATATCATCATCAGAGAATATTGGAACTTCAAGCTCCATTTCCTCATAATTATCTGCTGTAACTGTAAAAATTGAATTATCTTGTGCTTTCATTTCAGTAACTGATGGTTTTGAAATAATGATTTCTTTTTTATCTGTCTTAATAATTACTTCTTGAACATTAGGGATCTCCTTCATATCAAGACCCATCTTATCCATCATTCTTCGCATTTCGCGGTTACCGCCTCGCATCATGCTGGTATTTCACCTTTACGACTTTTTAAACTATCTCTGACTTTTACTGCGACACCCCTTTTGAAATCAACAATCATTTCTGCAGAAAGAACTGCCCTACCTACTGCAATTACCTTGTTTTGAAACATGACAGGTGTATCAGAAGCGATTTTGATATTTTTTCCACACCAAATAACATGTTTACAAAAAACAGATCGGCCTTCTTCAACAAATGGTACTGCATCTTTATTTATCTCAAGACAGTTTTCTTTGAATTTTTTACTTTTTAGTAATAATTGTGCAAAATAGGGAGTTATTGCCAAACCTCCATCAATTCTCAATGTGCATAGTAATTTTTCTTGGTGATGAACTGTTCTAATTCTACCAGTTTTTTTTGAAAAAATTATTTTAATGTCCTTTGGCAGATATCTTGACACGCCCTTTCCAAACAATGCATCAATAGTTTGCCCAAGTTTGAGAAGATGATCCATATGCATGAAACAGATCGAGTCTAAATATTAGTTCAGTGTTTTCATCTATGAAAAATATTAAACTATATAGATAAGATTTTTTTCTTTAGATTATGGATGAAAGGGAAGAAACCAGAAAAATTCAATTTACTGGTAAATCTTCCTACATAGTTTCCCTACCTAAACAATGGATAATGGAACTCGGTCTAAAACAAGGAGATCAAATTAGGATGGTAAGAAAAGGAGCATCGACATTAGAGCTTTATCCTCCAAAATTTGAAACAAGATTACAGAAGAAGGAAGACGCTACAATTGAAATAGGTGTGGAGGAGAAACCCGCAAGTATCGTTAGAAAATTAATATCTCTTTACTTTTTAGGCTATAAGACAATTAATGTTAAACCAAAATCTGGAAGATTAAATCCAAACCAACGAACCGCAGTAAAAGAAGCAGTTAAAAAAATGTTAATGGGTTCTGAAATTATTTCAGACTATACAGGAGGAATCACTATCCAAGTTTTGGTAAATCTTTTAGAACTTTCAGTAGATGGAGCATTCAAAAGGATGATTCATCTTGCAAAATCAATGTCAAGTGATGCAATTTTAGCAGTAAAAGAAAATAATTTAGAACTTGCACAAGAAATTATCAATACAGATGATGAAGTAGATAGATTTGGATTCTATATTATTCGACAATTAAAAATTGCTATTCAGAATGAACATATGTTGAAAGAAATGGGATTTAGAAACGCTAGAAATTGTCTGGGATATAGACTAGTTGTAAAAAATATCGAAAGAATAGGAGATCACGCTGCCTTTATTGCAAAAGATCTTTTAGAATTCAAAAAGCCTGTAAAAAAAGAAATTTTGGATAAGATTCAAGAAATGCATGATTTTTGTCTTGGTGTCTTAGATGATTCATGTTTGGCTTTATTCAAAGAAGATTATGTTCATGCAGAGCAGATAATCGAAAAAACTTTTGAAATCACAAAATATGAGAAAAAAATTCAAGACGCTTCAAAATCTCTAAAAGACGACGAAGAAATTTACAGAATAAGAAGGATGACTGAGAGTATAAGAAGGATTTCAGAGTATGCTAGTGATATTGCAGAAATTGTCCTAAACATGAATATTGAAAAAACTTTAAAGAAAAATGCATGATTTTTGAAAGGAAAAATAGTCAGGTTTTAATTTACGATAAAAAAAAATAATTAGAAAAATGAATTCTGCAATTTTAATCACATATGATAAAGAAGATGTAATAAATGAGGCAATGGGTTTGTGTGCGGCTGCAGGATATCATGTAATACATACTATTACACCAAAATTCCTACAGAAACGAAAATATGGAATTAGTGGCGGAATACTAGAAAAACTAGAAGAAGTTTGTGAAAAACTTAGGCCAGATGTAATTATTTTTGATGAAATTCTAAAGCCCAGTCAAAATTATAATCTAGCATCTGTACTTCATAGAGAAATTTTAGACAGAGAAGCCCTAATTCTTGAGATCTTTGAAAGTAGATCCTCTAGTTCAGAATCTAAATTGCAAGTAAAACTAGCTCAGTTAAGATATGAGATGTCAAGAGCAAAAGAAAAAGTACGTTTGTCTTCCGCAGGAGAGCAACCAGGATTTATGGGAATTGGGCAATTTGGAGTAGATGTTTACTATAATGATATCAAACATAGAATACAAGGTGTTAGATCAAAATTAGAAAAAGCTGGCAAACAAAGAGAATTACATCGTCAGGGTAGAAAAAGACAAGGGTTCAAGACCATATCTTTGGCAGGTTATACTTCTGCAGGAAAAACAACATTATTTAACAAATTAACTGGAGAGTCAAAAGAACAAAGTAAAGAGTTGTTTACAACTCTTTCAACTACTACAAGAAAAATAATAATAAATCAGGAGCAATTTTTAATTGCAGATACCGTTGGTTTTATTAGCAAATTACCGGCATATATGATAGACGCATTCAAGTCTACCTTAGAAGAATTAATTTACACAGATGTTATTATTCTTGTAATTGATGTAAGTGATTCATTATTTGAATTAAAAAAGAAGTTTGCAAGTTGTATGCGTACATTAAATGATGTAGGAGTAGAACAAGATAGAATAGTTTTTGCGTTAAATAAATCAGATTTAGTGTCAAATTATGAAATTCAGGAGAGAGTAAAAATTTTAAATTTAACAGACAATAAAAAATGGATTGAAGTGTCTGCGTTGGCAGGGAAAAATTTGAATGAATTAAAAATACTGATTAAAAATATCATTGAAAATCAAAGTTCATCAAATTTTGATAATAATGCAGTAAAGGAGACCAACGATTTTTATGGTAATTGAAGTAGTCAGAATTGGTCAAAGAGTTGTAAGGGATGATAGAGTAACTACCCATGTAGCTTTGGTTGCAAGAGCATTTGGTGCTAATAAAATTTTAATGACTGAGGTGAATCCAGATATTAAAGACACCATAGAGAAGATAAACAACACTTGGGGCGGAGATTTTTCAATAGAATTTATTGAAAGTTGGAAACCTATTTTAAAAATGAAAAAAGAAAATGGCTTTAAAATTGTTCATCTTTCAATGTATGGAGAGAAGATTAATGATATACAATCTGATCTCAGAAAAGAAGAGAATTTGCTAATTGTAGTTGGGGCTGAAAAAGTACCCAGAGAAATTTTTGAATTTGCAGATTATAACGTAGGAATTGGGAGCCAACCTCATTCTGAAATTAGTGCTTTAGCCATACTCTTGGATCGTATTCAGCAAGGTAATCAATTCGACAAAATATTTCCAGGGGCAAAAAGAAAGATCATGCCCACAAAAAAGGGCAAAACCGTGGTTATGGAAGAGACAAGGGATTAATAATAGAATACTGGTAGTCATAAAAGTTGGTAGATAAGTACGAAGATCCTTTTGTAAGAATTGCCTCTATGATTGGCGGAGATGAATACCTAAAAGTTGCAAGATCACTTTTGAAAGCAGAAGATGCAACTGATGAAGAAATAGCCAGTTCTACCGGTTTAAGAATAAACATGGTTAGAAAAGTATTGTATGATTTATTTGGAAAATCTTTGATAACAGGAATAAGAGTAAAAGATGAGCGAAAAGGTTGGTTTGTCTATCGATGGAGAACTAGAAGAGAAGAAGTAGAGCATTTCATTGAAGGTCAAAAAAAGAAAATTACTGAGAGATTGCAACAAAGATTAGATTATGAGAATTATTCAGATTTTTATCATTGCGGTAATGAAGATTGTTCTAGAGTCACATTTGAAGATGCTTTGGAGGGAATGTTCAAGTGTCCATCTTGCCAAAATGTTTTGAATTTAAAGAAAAATGATAAATCTAAAAAAGCATATGCAAAGAAAATTGATGAGATGAAAAAAGATATGCAGCAAATATTCTAATTGTGATATTGTAAAGTAAAATATTTTACAATTATTCAAAAAAATGAAATTTTAAATTTCAATAAATTTATTTTGGAATATACAAAAAATATTTGTATAGAATAGAAAAAATTTTAGAAAATGGTCAATTTTAAAAAGCAAGTTTTTAAAAATTAAATGTGAATTAGAGAATTTCAAAAATTATGGATTTCTATGAAAAAACTTACACAGAAGACGATCATAATCTATTTGAAAATTATATTAATTTATTGGAATAATATTCAAAAATAAAAATTTTATGCATGAAATTACATGATATATTGATTCGTATAATGTTAGATTCATACGCAAAAATTCTTTTGAGTTTTTCTATAAAACTTGAATTCTAGCTGAGTAGATTAAATAAGAGTAATTATTGGAAGAGATCCTTGAGTCAGATTACTACAACAAATCCAGCAACTGGTGAAGAAATTTCAAAATTTACTCCAATGGATAGAGATCAAGTTTTTCAAATAGTGGGAAAAGCAAAGCGGGCTTTTCCAGAATGGAAAAAAAACTATGAAAAACGTAGAAGTTACATTTACAATTTAGTCGAATATTTGAAAAAGCACAAAACTAGGCTCGCTGCAATCGCCACTTCAGAGATGGGAAAACCTCTCAAAGAGTCAATTGGAGAGGTTGAAAAATGTGCGTGGGCTTTGGAGTTTTATGCTGATCATGGGGATAGTTTTCTTTCTGATGAAGTATTAAACACAGATGCCCGAAAAAGTTTCCTAACCTTTGAACCACTTGGAGTAATTGGTTCTATTATGCCATGGAATTTTCCTTATTGGCAAGCTCTAAGATTTGCAGCACCATGTTTGATGGCAGGAAATGTAATTGTGATGAAACCCTCCAGAGTAACTCTTCAGTCTGGTATTGAAATTGAGAAAGCGTTTACTGAATCAGGAGTTCCAGATGGAATATTTCAAACAGTAGTTGGTAGTATTGAGTCTGCTAATCATATTATTGATTCAGACGTCAGTGCAGTTACGTTTACAGGTAGTACAAATGCAGGTGCAAAAGTTGGAGAACGAGCAGCTAGGAATTTAAAAAAATGTGTATTAGAACTTGGAGGAAGTGATCCATTCATAGTTTTAGATGATGCTATAATTGAAAAAGCTGCTGAAGGAGCAGTTAAGGGAAGATTCATCAATTGTGGACAGAGTTGTGTTGCCTCAAAACGATTTTTTGTTGGAAAAAATATTGCCAAAGATTTCATAGAGTTGTTTATAAAAAAAGCCTCTCAGCTAAAAGTTGGAGATCCTACATCCATAGAGACAGATGTAGGTCCACTATCTAGTAAAGATGGTTTAGAAACAATTTCAGGAATTGTTGAGGATGCAAAAGAAAAAGGAGCTGAAATTCTTTTAGGAGGTTCAGAAATTGAAGGAAAGGGTTACTTCTATCAGCCCACAATTCTCACAAATGTAAAACCAAACATGCGAATTGCAAAAGAAGAGACTTTTGGTCCTGTTGCCCCAATAACAATAGTTGAAAATGAAAGTGAAGCAATTAGATTAGCAAATGATATTGAATTTGGGTTAGGTGCCAGTATTTGGACAAAAGACCTACAAAAAGCAGATAAAATGTCAAGAAGAATAGAATCAGGAATAGTCAGTGTTAACAATGTAGTTCTTTCAGATCCACGAATTCCATTTGGAGGAGTAAAACATAGTGGATTTGGACGGGAATTATCAAGATATGGGATGATGGAATTTGTAAATAAAGGCTTAATGAGGCTAAGGAAATAGTTGCCATGCGAACCGAACGTGCAAAACTGGTCGAAGAGATACGTATTTTACTTCCTGATCGGCCAACACGCGGGGCGGTTTTTCGTCAGAG
>JAQBBT010000106.1:0-4950 GCA_032125915.1 Nitrososphaerota archaeon | reverse complement strand
GACATAAAGTTTTTGGATCTTCTTCCCACCATTTTTTTTCTGTAAATGTTTCATATTCTTCCAAATATCATCATCCTTTTAGTGACAATTTTTAGTTTGCACGAATCCCTACTACAAATATAATATTTTACTATAACTTTGTGATTGTGGCATGCCTTTTATCTCAATAAAACAAGGGATTATTCAAGAAATTACGAACTAGTTCTCTACTTCAACTAATAAAATTGGGCAGTTTGTTTTTTCTTGTACTTTTTTTGTTACATTACCAATTTTAAAGAGTGATTTGTAATTTAGAATTTTTTTCTTTTTTGCCATTATTATGAGGTCTATCTTTTCTTCATTAGCATATTTTATAATAGAATCAGATGGCTTTCCAATTCGGAAAATTCCTTCACATTTTAGACCTTCTTTTCTGCAATGTGCTACTTTTTCGGCAAGAAACTTTCTAACACCTTCTTTCATATTTGAGAGGATAATATCTACCTGGTTTTTATTAGAAATATCATCTTCATCCCAATAATCAAGGCTCTGTTCAGGCCAGGGTTCTATAACATTAAGAATTATTATTTTGGATGAATCCAATTTTGCTATGTGAATGGCATGTCTTAATGCCTCATCACCTGCTTTAGTGCCTCCGTGTGGGACTAGGATTGTATCGTACATTCTGGTAATTTTGTCATTATTGATTTTTTCTGAGGTGGATTATTCTTAAAATAACTCATCGTATAGTTGATCTTTTCCCCTTCAGGCAATGGATTGGCACATTTTCCACAAAGTGGTCGGATAACTAATGCATCATAATCTATCTCGCCAATAGAAATTTTGCAGTTATGACAAATGATTTGTTTTGTATCGTAAATATTCATTTTTTATCAATCTTTGAGTAACTATACATGTTTGATTATTAATTAATGCCTCAAATTCTGTGGTATGCCTTTTCCAATTATGGTATGCCACAATTCTATAATTATCATTTAATACAAATCCCATACAAATTATTCATGAAAGTAGAAATCGTTCAATCAGAAAATATTTCAGAACTTGATGAATTGATTAATGCATGCATTACAGATCGGAATGTTGTAGACATAAAACTATCCACAATTTCTCTACATAATGGAAAAATACAATATTTAGCTTTGATTATGTTGGTTTAATAATATAACAAAGGATTACAGACAATTTTAAAAATTGAATATCTCCCCTGTTATCAAGGATAAATCAGAAGAGCCTACATGTAAATAGATTTTAAATTGAGGTAAAAAATTTTTAGGAATAAAATAGGTAGAATATCTTCAATCATTCCTGCATAAACCAACTGATTTTTCCCAAAAATAGAATGTAGGTATCTAGGCTTTTGGAGGTTGTTTCTGTATCCATATTTGTTCATTTGTGCCATGACATTTACAATCTGAAGATTTACCTTTACAGTTTTTTTGGTGTAATGGTTTATCACATTTGTTACATGACGGATCTCTCCAACTTGCTTGATTTCCACAATTAACACATCTCATTTTAGAAATCTCCTTTTTGGTTTGTTATTTTTTTGAGATATTCTCTGCGTCTTTGGAATTTTTCTTCAAATGACTTTGAAGGATTTCCAAAAAATTTTGCTAGGCACTCTTCAAGATTTTGGTTCATTTTTAAAATTTCTCTTCATGGAACATGCAACCAAGACCAATGAAATATTTACTTGAATAGTTCCTTACAAAAGGAATGACACTTTTTTTAACTGGTATTCTTTCAGCCAGGATGTTTTTCGTCTTTGGCATCTCAGTTTGAGTTGTTTGCAATTAAACTAGATATCAACAAATGTTATTTTATAATAACTTGAGAATTGTGGTATGCTATCTATAATTAAGACTGAGATTAGAGATTTAGTTTTAGAGAATAAAAATAAGGTCATTTAGAGCTGTTTGTGCTGAAAGTAAAAAAATACATTTTATCGATTTTTTTGGAATCATGTTTGATGATTTTTTTCATCACCTGACAAACATTTCACTTTGTAAATAAAAACTAATTTTTATAACATTAAAGAAAGCATGACGATTGAAAGAACTGCAAATCCATAGATACCATAGTATCTCTTTTTGTAACGTGGCATATTATGGCGATATTTTTTCTTGGTTTGAGACATTTTCCACCTTCTCCTAATTGATTAAGCTATAATCTTCCTTGGAAGCCTATGGAGTGCCCAGTCAAGCAACGTACTTTTTTTGTGCTCCCAACGATAATGAGATGCTGCTTGTTCTTTGTTTGCAAATTCTACTGGATATGCACAGAAAATACAAGATGAAGTGGTATCAGTTAGATGTTTTATGATATCCTCTCTATGCTGTGCCAAGTGAATTAGCCAGGGGGTTTTCTCTGCTATTATTTGTCTGTCATTAAAACAGTATGCACAAACACTTGAAAGGTATGTCATTAATACATCATTTCCAAATACAGTATATTGAGACTAGTATCTAAAAATAACATCTAATTTGTGGTATGCCTAATTTTAAATAGTAAGATTTCATTTCGAAAATTTTATTTCAACTTCTTACCGGTATTTTATTTTCTAAATTATTTTTTTTATTTTGTTTCACATTTTTGGTGAAACGTATTGAAGATTACCATCAGGATCTAGATCCAACAGATGTGTTATATCTCAAATACGTTTTCGCCAGTTATAGTATCCCAAAATGATATTTGTAATTACCTACTAATTTGTGGTATGCCTAGATAAAGGATATGTGGTAAAACCTTTTCATCGTAATTTATCATGTTATAGCAGATTGGTTCATGAAATCGCTCCAAAGTAAGCGTACCACAAATTCTACAAATGAAACGTGTGGCGTCTCTGCATTTCCCACATAGTGAAAAATCTAATAGCATGCCTCCACACTTTCTACATGATTCATCAGGCAATCTCAACATCACCTAATATTCCAAATTTCATAAACTGTGTTTTTTCCAACATATTATACCATAACTTTTGAAATGTGGCATGCCTTGTAATTTACATGCACATTTTAATTTTAAAAAGGCATGCCACAAACTACAGGGTATTGACAAATAATCTCCAACACATTATATAATATGCAAACTGTAATTCAATACAAACAGGTTCAAAACCAAAACCAGTCATCATCACAGGTTGTAAGGGAGATAACAAAAACCCCTCCACACACTTGTTCAAGAATTTCTTATGAGGATCTTTTAGGCCTATCTTGGATGTTTCTAGATGAAGATTACACTTGCCAATTTAAGAGGTGTTAAATTGGTAGTAAAATCATGTCCAAATTGCAAAAATAACGTATCTGTTGATTCACGTTGCTTTGATTGCAAACAAGTCATTCAATGGATTTGTTACAAATGTCAATGGGAAAGCAATATTCGTGACCATATCTCGTGCCACAAAATCATAGCGATCCCCGCCAAAAAATTCAGTCAGGATTCAAAGTTTGGAGGATATTCAAGTAATTCATTCACAGAAAAAAGCCATGACCTGTATTGGTGGACTTTAAGACAGGTAACACAAGTTCTTGCTTAATTCAATAAGAGAAGGTGAACTAATGAGTAGAACTGAAAACATTTCTGAACAAAACGACTTTTTTTCTGTTTGGAAATCAGGCATGGATATCTTTTATTCCAACTTGAATAAGGACCTGGTTGATTCTTGAATGTGTACTAATCCAGAGATTTAACGCTCAACCATCTTTTTTATTTTGATAAATTTGATTTTTTCAATCAAACCAAAGATATTACGTTTCTAACATATTGTCTTCATTAGTCTCCTTTGCTTGACATCTTTTTTTAGACAACGATTTATTTTCAGAAGGAAAAAACTAAAAATACTTATGATATAACATGCCAATCTTTTTTATGATAAAACAGTTCTGTATTGTTCTAACCGTTTTTTGCCTATTAAGTACTGGAATTGTTCAGAATGGATTTGCAGAGTCAGTACCATCGTGGGTTAAACATACAGCAAAATGGTACGGAGATGGGCTAATCTCAGAAATAGAGTTTCTTAATGCAATTAGATATCTTATCAATAATGGAATATTAAGTATTGATCAAGAAATTCCAAATATTCCCAAAATTGAATCCACGGATACTGCACAGGGATTAATTGAAAAAGGCATAGACCAACTAGACCAAAAAAATAATCTTGCCGCCCTAGAGTTTTTCAATAAAGCTTTAGAAAAAGATCCGACAGATATTAAAGCACAAGTAGACAAAGGAATTGTTCTTGCAAGACAAGGAAACTACAAAGATGCAAAAGCAGTTTTTGATAAAGCAATACAACTTTCTGAAGTAAAGGGAGTTGTAAATTACAAAGCAATAGTTAATGCAGGAATTGTATTATCCATTTATGGAGACCCAGCTGAGGCAATTGTATATTTTGACAGGGTTTTAGATAATGAAAAAAGTGTAAAACAAGAGACACTTCTTGCAGCACTAATCAACAAAGGAGTGACTTTACTTAAGCAAGAAAAATATGAAGAATCAATCCCATATTTTGATAGGGCGCTAGAAATAGAGCCTGAAAGAATAGGGGCGCTGGTCAACAAAGCAAATGCTTTACAAGACCTAAAAAGATATGACGAGGCATTTGTATTATTCAAAAAAGCTCATCAACTATCAAAAGATCCACTTTCCTGGAAACCTATTTTTGTGATTGTAAAGTAAACCTAGAAAAAGAGATAATCAATTAGATTCATGATTTCTGGTAATTATAATCACATCATCATTAAATTTCTGATTAGGTATGAAAATTTTAGAACCATTCTCTGTTTCTGCTATTGTTTTTGATAAACCAATTTTAATTATTTTTCCTTTATTTTCATTAATTTGTATTGTATCCCATATTCTCACTTCGGTATTGAAAAATATTCTAATTCCTGCAACCCGGTTCTTTAAGGTATTCTGAAATGAGATTCCTAAAACAACCATTCCTACACC
>JAQBBT010000105.1:0-20630 GCA_032125915.1 Nitrososphaerota archaeon | reverse complement strand
CCTGGAAGGCTTCGTGGGACCCCTTGATCCGCACCTCGAACCGGTGCCCGAGCGGAATCGTGAGATCGCCGATCGCGCCGTTCTTCACGATCCGGGCCTTGTTCATGACGATGACGTCTTTTTGATTACTGAAAAAGGACTTCAATTTTTCCAGGAATTCAAGAGATTCCAGGGACTCGTTGAAAGCATGAATTTAAGGTATTAGCCATTGAATCCCGAAATCGTACCAATTCATAGGAACGAATCTCTTGTAGAAGATGGAATGCTTTTTGTAAGGAATGAAGGTATCCTCAATACAATGATTAAGATCCCCATAATACTTGCGGGCTTGATCGTTGTAGCGATCGGAATGCCAATTCAAACCTCATTCAGCTCTACTAGAACCCTAGAACTAATCATGTATTCAGATGGTTCTACACACATATCTACTCAATTAGATGTAGATGCACTATCGCCTGATTTTGAGCTTGATTTATTCGGCCCATCAGTTAATAATTTTGTTACAATAGGTGACGATGGATTTTTGTTATCCAGTGAGATAATAGGAAATAAAGCTACTATCGATACTTTTGGTTCCTCAAGCATTACTGTTGAGTATGATATTCACGATCTAATTTCAAAAGAAGGGAGAGTTTGGACTTTCTCATTCAATTCCACATCTGATTATACTCTACTTATGCCATCAAGCTCAATAATTGTTGGAATGAGTACCATTCCCAAAAATATGGAAATAATGGAAGAACAAACCAAATTAGAATTATCTAGTGGTGCAACTGAGATAAATTACATACTTGGTACACCTCAAAACCCAACAGATACTCCTCCAACCAACCCCACTAGTCCCACAGAAGATTATACCATACCAATCATTTTTGGTGGATTAATTGTAGCTGGAGTTGCAGGAGCATCTATAATCATAAAGAGAAACAAATCAAAATCATTACCATCACCAATTCAAACTGAAATTATTTCTGAAAAACCAACCGAAGAAAAATTTGTTGATCCACAAGCAATTTTTGATTTCGTACCTGACATGCGAGAAGATGATAAAAAAATTGTCAAATTCATTTCTGAAAGCGGAGGTCAGGTTTTTGAAAGTGAATTAAGAAAAAGATTCCTTCAACCTCGAACAACTATGTGGAGAGCTGTTAAAAGATTAGAAAGATTAGGAGTAATTGAAATCAGTAAAAAAGATCTACAAAATCTTGTAATCTTGAAGAAAAACCTGGAGGAAGAAGAATGAAATCTATAGCAATTTTTGGATTCTTGATTTTAACGGCTAGTTTAGTTTTAGGAAGCATGACAAATACTGTATTTGCTCAAGAAGATCCTTCAATTTTAGTCACAATAGCTAAACGTGCACAAGAGCAAATTCAAAACCAAATTTCTAATGATTCATCTGAAGAGATAAAGAAATTATTTGAAGAAGGTACAAAAGAAGTTGAGGCTTTAGAGGAATCTCTTTCAAATAATGACTTGACATCAGCTAAGGCACATTTCCTCTCGACAATGAAGATATTCGCTAAAATTTCACATAATCTAACTACCGTCCAAACCTCTCAAGCTGAAACCAGTATGATAAAATTCACACCTAACCCCTCAAATGATCTTCTTAGAATGCAAAGTTATGTAAACAGTCTAAAAACAATTGCTAAAAACCATAATGCATCAATGAACTTCACTTCACTTGATCAATCATTTGTAGTTGCAAGAACTCAAATCAATAATAATCAATTTGAGGAAGCATCACAAACAATTCAAGAAATTAAAAAAACTATAATAGAATTTAACGCAGAACTTCGTCAACAGACCTCACAACAAGAATCAAACCGTGCTCAAGCATTCGCCCAAAAATATCTCAAGCAACTCGATCGATTAATTGAACATGCACAAGACATTGGATTATCTGAAGATATCATCCAAAAACTTGAAGCTGCAAGAGAAAACCTTGTCTTGGCAACATCTCCTACAGATATAATCAAAGGAGTGAGAAATATCATATTGCTTCAACAACAATTTGAATTATCAGAAAATAAACTTCTAGAATTAAGAATTATACAAACTGAAAAAATAATACTTGAGATATCTAACTCAGATCAACCAAATCAAGATACTTTACAGGAAATCAATGAAACTCTTCAAACCATTAAAGATCACTTATCTAGAAATGAATTTGAAAATGCAAATGAATTACTACGGTCACTAGCAATAGTTCTTGAGCAAATCCAAATTTAGTCACTAATTATCATAAACTTCATATACATTTTCTAAACAACATGAGCATGGCTTCTAAAGCAATTAGTGTTGGTGTAGGTATTCCAATGATTGTAGTTGGTGCTTTAATGGCATGGTTATGGGCTCCATTAGAAGTCGATATGCAAAGCACAGTAGAATTTGTGGGAAGTCTAATAGGAATTTTGGGCGTAGTATTTTTTATTTCTGGATTATTCTATACAAAAGAACCAGTAATGCATTAACTAAAGCCCATTGAATAAATAATGAAAAAAAATAGTACTATTACTTGAAAGTTAGATTATTTGAAATATTTACCTCAGTTGAAGGGGAAGGAATTCTTTATGGCACCAAAACTCTTTTTGTAAGATTAGCAGGTTGTCCCTTTACTTGTTTTTATTGTGATACTAAAGAGTCGTTACCACTTGACTCTGGAAAAGAATACAACATCCAAGAAGCATGTCAACTAATTGACTCTAATCTCAAAAAACAAACATACAAAGTAAATTTTACTGGCGGAGATCCGTTAATCCAGCATGAAGCTGTAGCTGAACTAGCAAAATATGTTCAAGGCAAAAAAATTCCAACTTATCTTGAATCATCCTGCTTTGACTCCAATAAATTTAATCATGTTTTACCATTTATGGACATTGTCAAAATTGAATTTAAAACAAAAGATTCTAAATTTGTTGATTCTAAACATTATGAAAGATTAATTGAAAATGCAATGAATTGTCTTAAATCCTCTGTATCTGAAAGAAAAACAACTTACATTAAAATTGTTGTAAGCTCAAAGATAGAATTAAGCGAATTTACTAATTTAGTTAAAAGTATTTTCAATTCTGTTTCAAAGGATCAAATTGATGGATTCATAATACAACCAACTTACGGGATAGCAGAACCATCATTGGATCTGCTTCTAAATTTGTATGATGTAGTATATCCATATTATACTGATGTTAAAGTTGTACCCCAACTGCACAAGTTCATTGGTGCTCCATAATATCACCACAAGTCTAAAAACCAGATTAGGTTCAAATACTAGAAAAAATCTCTCAAAATATCTAATGGATCAAGAACGTGTAAAAAAATTGGTTAGAGAGTTAATTATAGAAATTGGAGAAGATCCAACTCGTGAAGGACTCAAAGATACTCCAGAAAGAATTGGACGGATGTATCAAGAAATCTTTGGTGGATACGAATCTGACGCTGAATTATCTGTACAATTTTCTGAAGATTCTGATATTGTTGTTGCACGTGATATTCAGTTTTATTCCATGTGTGAACACCATATGTTACCATTTTTTGGAAAGATCCACATTGCATATTCTCCAAATGGAAGGGTTTTTGGAATATCAAAACTGATCAGATTAGTAGAAAAATATTCTAAGCGACTTCAAATTCAAGAACGACTAACAAAGAATATAGCTGATGAATTATTTGCCCAAGGTGTAAAAGGGGTAGTGGTAGTAGCTGATGCCCAGCATCTTTGCATGAAAATGAGAGGAGTTAGAAATGATGCCACTTTGACTTCATCTGCTTATCGAGGAATATATGAAAACAAGGAAGAAAAAGAAAGTATCATGGCTATGATACGAAAAAGTACCTCTAATACTTCATTTTAGTACCTGAAAAATTAAATATTCAGTGTTTGACACAAGTTCTATGGTTGCTCATGATAATATCCATATCCCAAAAGAATCATTTCCACACTGGATATGGTATGTAATTGAAGCAGCACTTGTAATCGTTCTTTCATTTGTATTTTCTTTCAAGGTTGCTGAATCTTTTGAGGTAACTCCCGAAGTAGGTAATTGGATTTTAACAGGAACATTTGGTGCATGTTTTTTTGTATGGTATATCATAATTAGGGGCCTTATTCTCAAAAAGAAAATTCTTAGAAACAAATACTAAATTTATTTTAAATATTTTGTTTTATCATTAATTCCAGATTTATCAAAAGCAATTTTTCTATTATTACATGACTCACATATACCACAATGGTATTTTCCACTAGAATAACAACTCCAAGTTTTGAAAATAGAATCACCAATAGTTTTGTAGCCAAATTTCAACAAATCACTTTTAGAAAGACCTTCTTTATACGGAGACCAAATTTCAATACTTTGTCGTAGACCTATTTTTATACCATCAATTTCTCCTTGATTAAACGAAGATTCCAACTTTTTTGCAAAATTTGGTCTACAATCAGGATAGTTCTTATCTCCAGTATGGGCTCCATAGGCAACTAAAGATGCATTTAGAGTAAATGCCCATGCAGATGCGATAGAGAGAAAAACAGCATTTCTAATTGGAACAACAATAGAGTAATCAAATTTACTTGGAATCTTTCTTTTTGAGCTAGTTAATACATTAGAATCTCCATACAATTCTTTCATAAAACCAATATCTACAATCTTGTGTTGTTTTAGACATAATTTTCTTGAAAAGGATTTTGCAGCAATAATTTCTCTATTGGCCTTTTGACCATACGAAAAGGAAATTCCATAAAGATCATATTTTGATTTTAAATATAATGCAGCACAAACCGAATCTATCCCACCACTAAAAACCACAATCGCTTTTTTCATTAATTTATCTCCAAATTATTTTTTAATTTTAGTACCCATACTTGGTTTACAAATAATAGTTTGACATTCTATTTTGGCAGATTCAAATCCTTTAGCCATCGCTAAACTGATTTTTTTAAGATCTGCAGAACTCTTTGAAAATGCAATAACTGAAGGACCTGCCCCGCTAATTGTTACCCCTAATGCTCCAGCCTTTAGTGCATTTTCTTTAACTTTTGAAAATCCTGGTATCATATACTGCCTGGCAGGTTCCACTATCACGTCTTTTATTGATTTTCCAATCAATTCAGGATCTTTATTCATAAATCCAACTACAATTGCTGTTGCATTTGATAGATTCGTAATACTAGCTGTTAAACTAATTTTTTTTGGAATCACACTCCTTGATACTTTGGTTTTCTTTTTTGGAACTTTTAATTTTGGAACTGCGATACACATTCTTAAATTAGTGGGTGGATCAATTTTGATAATATCCAAAGGCTCAGTTTTTACAATTACAAATCCTCCTAATACTGAAGCTGCAACATTATCATAATGAATTGAACCCGCACTAGCTTTTTCACCCATTCCTGCAAATTCTACAAGCGAATTTCCATCTAACTTTAACTTGTACAATTTATCAAATGCGACAGCAGCTGCTGCTGCAGAAGCAGCACTACTTCCCATTCCATAACCTGCAGGAATATTTTTTTTAATTTTAATTTCAATTCCATCTTTGGTTTTAAATTTTTTAATCATATTTTTTACAACCAACCCCGCAGTATTTTTATCAGGATTTGTTGGAATATCATCTTCAGTTACAATACTCACTCCTTTTGTCTTCTTTTTTGTCAAAGTAATTTCATCATAAAATGCGTTGACTGCTAATCCAAAGACATCAAATCCTGGACCTAAATTTGCAGTAGAAGAAGGTGCCACAGCAGTAATTTTTGAAGCCATCTAATCTTCTACCTCTTCTCCCAAATTAAGAATTCTACTTAATGCTCCTTCTAAATTCACCAACCCATCACCTGTTACATTAGAAACTGGAATTAGTCCTTGAGCAAAACCACTAAGATTTAATCCTCGTAAAATATTACTAGTCAAAGCATACGTTTCACCATCTGCGTCTTTTGCTATTGCATTTTCTAACGCTCTGATGTTACTTGACCATTGAATAATGTCTTTTAGTTTTGTACCTATAAGGTCTGTTTTTGTAATTATATTTATGGTTGGTAGATTTAGACGTAATCTTATTGAAGTTGCAAGAAGAGCAATGGAAACAAAATTGACCGGTGAAGTAATTAAAGCACCATCAAACAAAAAAATGCTTGTTTTTTCTTCACTAGTAAGATTTTCTACAATAAAACTACCACTAGATCTGTAAGCAAATAATTCTATTTGACCTGGTGTGTCCACTAACAAATAATCTGGATTTACTCTTTCAACCTCATTTCTTATATCATCAATTTTAGAAGCAATTAGATCATTTGCCATTATTAGCGCGCCATTTGGTCCCAAATCATATTGTTTCATTATTGAAACATAATCGACATAATCTCTTACATCAACATCGCAGGTATAAGGAAGATTTTCCACTCCCGGATCCAAGTTCAAAACAGCAGCAAATGCACCATTTTGTGTATAATAATCATATAATTTTGAGGAAAGTAGAGATTTACCAGCGCCTGCTGTTCCGGTCACAAAAATTGTTTTCAATACTGTCACAATTTTCTTTGTTGGCTTATATTTCAAACTAGATATAGGCACAGAAATTTGAGTCATAAAATTGGGTCAACTTTCATATTTGAATCCATAAAAATTTTTTCAAATGAATTGGAGAATTATTGTAATTCCAGTAACTCTTGTCCCAATTCTGTTTATTGTGTTACAATTTAATATTAAAATTGAAGATGTTTTATCCGTCGGAATTTTTCCATTTATGATGGCAGTAATTGCCATGATGATAAAATTGGGACTGCAGGGAATAAAATTTGCATACATTGCCCAAAAATATCTAGGGAAATTTGATTCCTTTTGGAAATTAGCTGGTGTAAGAGTAGGAAGTGAATTTATTAAATTTACAACTCCAATGTTTGTGGGAGCAGAATTTATAGTAATTTATTATCTCCATAAAAAAGGAGTTCCTCCTTCCAAATCTACTTGGATTGCTATTATGGATATAGTTACTGAAGTCTTTGCTGGAGGTTTGCTGTCTATTATGGCCGGTATTCTTGCACTAATGAATGGTGCATATATTGTTGGAGTAATTATTTTAGGTACGAGTATTTTTGTAACAACATTATGGATGGTTTTGTTCTTTTTATCCTCAAAGCGAATATTTCAACTTCCAAAAGTTATTTCCATTTTAGTTGAGAAGTTTGGAAAAGAAAAAGGCAAGAATATAGTTACTAAAACAAATTCTTGGATGGAAGAAGTTTGTGTAATGAGCAAAAAAAACCTTAGAACTAGCGAGTCAAAAAAAATATTTACAACTACGTTCTTCATTTCTTTGGCTTCTTGGTCATTTTATGGAATATCTTTTATGATAATTGCATTTGGAACAGGATATGTCATAGGAATATTTGAATCCATAATGGCAGTAATGGGAGCTAATGCAATTGGAAATTTACCAATTACAGTTGGGGGTTCTGGTCTGGCTGAATTTGGAATTGTTGCCTACTTGAATAATCAAAATCCATTCAATTTAGAAATCCTGGAAGGGAACTCAATATGGAATACAGTAATTGGCTGGAGAATTGCCACTTATTACGTCCCAATCGCCATAACTTGGATTTTACTGGTAAAACTGGCTTTAAGCAAATATAGTAAAACTGAACCTAGATAGAAACCACTTTATCTTTTAAAGGACTTTTTGAATTATGAATTTTAAAGATAAAGTTGTATTAATTACAGGAGCATCATCAGGAATAGGGCGCGCATCAGCTATTCAATTTGCAAAGAAAGGTGCCACTATAATTTTAGTTTCCAGAAGAAAAGAAAAACTAGATCAAGTAGATAAAGATCTAAAAAAATTCAATGTTTCTACTCTTGTATGTGAATGTGATGTTTCTGATAAATTTCAAGTCAAAAAAATATCTAAAACAATTTTAGAAAAATATGAATCAGTGGATATCCTAGTGAATAATGCAGGATTTGCGATTCATGGTTCTGTTTCTAATTTGACTATAGAGGAGATTGAATCACAAATGGCAACAAATTATTTTGGAATGGTTTATTGCATCAAAAATTTTCTTCCATCAATGATTAAAAAAAAATCTGGCCATATTGTTAATGTTGCTTCTGTTGCAGGGAGTTTTGGATTGCCTGGAATTGCCTCATATTGTGCATCAAAATTTGCAATGTTAGGTTTTTCAGAAGGTCTCAAACATGAGCTCAAAGGAACTGGAGTTGGAGTAACAGTAGTGAGTCCAATAATGGTTCGTACAAATTTCTTTGATCATTCATCATTCGAAAACATGCCAAAATATTCCCCAACCTCTCTTAGTGCAGAAACTGTCGCAAATGCAATTTTAAAGGCAGCTGATTCTCCAAGATTAGAAATTATAGTTCCTTCAGTCGTACGAGTGGCAGTATGGTTGAAAAATACTTTTCCATACTTGATAAATCCAATTTTAGGCTTAGTTTTTAAAAAACAATTAAGCAATAATGAACAAAATTAGACTATTCTTCATCCATTTCCGCTGGTTTACTAGATCCTACATCTAACAGTTCTAATGATTTTAGTTCAAATTGATATATTGCAGCCATCTCTATTTCTTTTTCTTTTTGTAGATAGTCTGTCACTTTTTTGCTTAGAGGTGCTTTATGTTGGTCAAATGTAAATTCATAAACCACACCTTTCTCCAAATCAGAAAGTTTAATTTTTTTCGGCAAATCCAAAGTTACAATATGTCTTCCATCTTCAATGGCATCATATAGCTGAACATCTATTTTATTATCCGCATCATAAATCTCTAAAACATATCCACTTCCCTTTATCTCCTCAGGTTTCTTAAATTTTGCATTTTGAATTTCATCTGAAACCCAATCAGGAATTTCATCTTTTTTTTTAACCATAAATTCCAGCTCTAGTTTAGTTCTTTGTCTTTTTTACTTTTTTGCCACCATTCTAAATAATCATCTTGTTTATCTTCTCTTGTTTTTTCTTTTTGATTTAGCTTGTATCGAATATCCGAAACTTGTTCTCTTGTAGCATATAGTCCACATCTTTTACAAATGAAATGCTTTGTTGCAGAATCCATCTTCATTGGAACTTCTACCTCATCAAATAACTTGAATAAATCATCTCTACCTCTATCTTCTTCAGGAGTTTCTTCTTCATATTTTGCTTGAATTTTCTTTTTCTCTCTTGCAGCACATTCTGGACAGTTAGGCACTGATCATATGACTTAATTTTTTCCATAAAAGCGTTCCCACATATCTTTTGATCGATTATCAAAATATCTGACACGCGGATTTTATCTTCATCCCTTTCGGTCAGTTCGCCCATCGAAATCCCGCGCGCCAGATAACTAAAAATCTAAAAATAATCCTTTATCTCTTTTCTTCTAAGATTTCAGCGGCAATTTTGGCTGTATTTTCTGCCCCATTTGAAACAAAATTCTTTGAAAAATCCAATAAATTCCCCTCAAATTTATCGTAATTTTCTTTGATTGTTTTTATTCCCCTTATCACATGTTGGGTTTTGCTAGCTAAAATGCCTAAATTTTTCTTTTCTGCCCATTTGATATTATTAGTATGCTCATCATAAATTGGAAAACCAATTATTGGCTTTGACTTTCCTCCAAGTATCTCTCCCATAACAGTATGTGAACCATTTACAACTGCATATTTGCTTAAACTCAACACTGTTTCTTTTTCTTGTTCAGAAAGATAACCAATATCTATTTGAATCCAATCTATCTTTTTTTCAAAGGCTTCAGACATACTAAATTTTTCTCCATCTCTTCCTAAAACAGAATTAATTGAGGGATCACTTTTCGCATGAGAAATTATTCTTTTTTCATTTTTCATTTCATCTTGATGAAAAACTCGTTCATATCTTTCTCCTGTTCCATCATTAGTTGATTTGTTTCCTGTCCTCATCCAATATCCAAAATCAGAATCTTGAATAAATTTTTCAAGGTCAGAGGAGGAAGTTTTATGAATATTTTTATTATTCATAAAATGTCCTACGTAAGAAACTTTTTGTTCCACTTCTTTTGTAAAATTTAGATTGAATTCACATAGAGTATAAGGTGGAGGTGAATCAGCTACAATAATTTTACTTGCTTTTGCAATTTGTTTTGCAATAAAATAAAGTGAAGGATAAAAATACACTTTTGATTTATATAATTTTGGTCTAAATTGATTTGTAATGAAAAGGCTTGGTATGTTACGGTTTTTTGCTAGAATGTTTGAACCCATATCTCCATCATTAATTACTAAATCAAATTTTTCTTTATCGTACAGCTTTCTTTCTTCTCTCAAATAATCCACAATTTGATTTACAAGAGGAGGATTCTGAGCAATTGGTAATAAAAAATTCAACATTGATAACAAGATACTTGGACCAAATTTCCCGTCAATCGGGGTTGGCATCAAAATATCATGAATTTTATCTCTATGATCCGGAAATTTATCTAATAGTTTTTGGTAAACGTGGCCTTTACTTGAAAAATGAGACTCAAAATCTTCTTTCATAAAGTCAGAAAATGCCTCATGAAATCTTATCATGCGAGAATAATGACCACTACCCCATGGGTAAATAAATTCCCCAATTTTATGCATAAAAAGAAACCTGCAGATGCTGTTTAAATTCTCAATGATTTTCTTCCAAAGAATCTAAAATATCGTGCACATTATTTGGTCCAATCACCACATCTACTGTTTTCTTTGAATTTATGGCAGATTTTACATCCTTTTCTGATATTTTTGGTATTTCTTTTGAATTCATTAGGATCACTTTATTCATTTTTGCAATTTGTTTTTCTAATCCAATTTCTTTTGCTTCTTCAAACAGTTTGGCATCCACTCCATTAAGAGGCATTATTGGCAATTTATTATTTTGAAATACCTTATTCATCGAATATCCAATAAAATCTTGTGAAAAAGACAGGGGAGATAATGGTAAAGAGACATAACTTAATTGATTTAATTTGGCTTCATGAAGTAAAATTTCAATTATAGAATTTATGAAAATTTGATAATTTTTTACTCCAATAGGATTTATCTTTATTTGAAAAAAATCCAAAGTAATTTTTTCTTTTGCTAATCTTGGAATTATCTGATTTATTGTTTTAACTAAATTCATTAATTCTGATTTTTTTCTATAACAAACAATTATTTTTGAATCAAAACCTTGTTTAATTGTTTCAAAACAGGAAACAGCAGATATTTCATCATAAATGCTACAAATTGTATTTTGTTTTTTTGAATTAAATGATATTCCTCCTTGCCCTTTATCGATAAAAATACAAACGTACGCATTATTTTTTGTCAAATAAGTATATAGTAACTTATCATAATTTTCCTCCGTTCCAGGCCTTGCGCCTAAGTTAGATTTTTTTTCAATTATTAATGACGTTGCCGCAATTTCAACATCCTTTGGAAAAAATCCTTTTGATGTCCCTTCCACTTTAACTAGAAATTTTTCACCTTTTAGGAGTAAATTCCCACCTAATGAGGTAATTTCTGATACAATTGTTTTAAAATCATTTTTTACTTGTCTTGCAATTGCTACTTTTTCAATTCCAAAAAGTAAATTGATAGCTGATGAAGAAAAAACAGGATCTCCTGAATTAACTAAAATAACATCTCCATCTCGTTTTATTGATTTGAATTCTTGATTTCTAATCTTTAAAATTTTTTTGATATTTAAAATTAATTGGGGAATTTTATTTTTAGAAAATATTGTTGGAAAAACTACTACATAAGATACCTCTTTCATCTTTTTTATTTTGAAATTTACTTGTTTATAATTTAGAACAAAACCGACGGGTAATCAATATAAAACAACTAGCAATGAATCTTTTAATGACCAGATTTACTCAACGAGAACTTGATGAAATTAATCCTACCCTAAAAACAGCTGAGGATGTTTTAAAATGGGCTTCCGATAATTTACACCCAAAAGTAGCAAAAGCTTCTAGCTTTGGAGCAGAAGATTCTCTTTTAATTGACATGATGATAAAAATTAATCCTAAATTTAGATTTTTCACCTTAGACACTGGAAGATTACCACAGGAAACTTATGATATCATGGATGTACTCTCAAAAAAATACAATGTGGTTTTTGAGGTAATGTTTCCAGAGGCAGAAGAAGTTCAAGAAATGGTTCAAACCAAAGGCATCAACCTCTTTTATGACAGTGTTGAAAACAGACGACTTTGTTGTGGAATTAGAAAAGTAAAGCCTTTGCGAAAAATACTTGCAACTTTAGATGGATGGATAACTGGCATAAGAAAAGATCAAACTTCTACTCGAGAAAATGCCAAAATGCTTGAAATTGATGAAAAATATAATGGAATTGTCAAAGTAAACCCCTTACTTGATTGGACTTGGGATCAGGTTTGGAACTATATCAAAGAGAATAATGTTCCTTATCATTCTCTTATTGACAAGGGGTATCCTAGTATCGGATGTGACCCTTGTACTAGAGCTGTGAAAGAGGGTGAAGATTTAAGAGCGGGTCGTTGGTGGTGGGAAAATGATGATACCAAAGAATGTGGATTACATATGCCTGAGGGAGTATAATCATGAGTGACGAAGCAATAAAGCCACACGGCGGAATTCTAGTAAATCGAATTAATAAAATTGATACCTCTGGATTATTTTCAATATCAATTTCAGAAGATCTTGCAAATGATGTCGAAAATATAGCAGATGGAATTTTTAGTCCTCTAGAAGGATTTCTAGGACAACAAGATTTTGAAAATGTTGTTTCAAAAGGAAGATTATCAAATGGTTTAGCTTGGACAATTCCCATTGTTTTAGATGTAGATGAGTCAACAGCTGCAAAAATGAAAGAAGCAGGTGATGTTTTATTACAAAATCATCAAGGATTAGGTGTAGCAGTACTACATGTTGAAGAGACTTTTTCCTTTGATAAAGAAAAAACTGTTCAGGGAGTATATGGAACAACTGATACTTCACATCCTGGTGTTGCAAAAACTATGAACATGAAAGATTTTCTAGTAGGTGGAAAGATCGATTACGTTCAAAGACCTGAAGAAATTGAAATTAGAAAAAATAGATTAACTCCTTTACAAACTCGAGAGGCATTTGCTCAGGCTGGATGGAAGACAATTTGTGCCTTTCAAACCCGAAACCCACCTCATGTAGCCCATGAGATGCTTCAAAAAACTTCAATTACAACCAGAGATGGAGTTTTTGTCAACCCAATTATTGGAAAGAAAAAATCAGGAGACTTTGTCGATGAAGTAATTATAAAATGCTATGAAACTATGATTCAAAACTATTATCCTGAAAATAAATGTAAACTTGGAACTTTGCATACTGAAATGAAATATGCTGGTCCAAAGGAAGCCATTCATCACGCTATAATGAGGCAAAACTATGGATGTACACATATCATCATAGGACGAGATCATGCGGGAGTTGGAAAATTTTATGATCCTTTTGCAGCCCAAAAAATATTTGATGGTTATCCAGAATTAGAAATAACTCCAATTTTTTTCCCGGCATTTTTCTATTGTAAGAAATGTTTAACCTACACAAATCCCAACACATGTCCACATGATGATGATGCCAAAGAGCAAATTAGTGGAACAAAACTAAGAGAAATGATTCAAAACGGTCAAGCCCCATCTGAATTTATCTTAAGACCTGAAGTAGCAAAAATAATCTTGGATTATCCACATCCATTTGTTGACTAGATATTTATTCACTCAAATTTGATTTAATTCATGAGATTTCTAATAGCACTACTTTTCCTATCTGGATTTCTTATTACACCTGCATTTGCTCAGGATACCAAGAACCCTTCAGTTATTATCGAAAAAATAGAAATTCCATTTAATGACTTTAACAAAATTTCGCGGGATGCGATAATTGTTGATTTAGAAAATGATCATGCAATAAGCTGGCAATTAACCATTGATAACAATCTTGTATATGAAAATCCAAATGGAAATGGTGTTTTCAAATTTTATGATAAAAACTCTGATAAATTTGTGGAAATAGGTATGGGCGCTCCACCTGATGAAAAATTTTGGGTGGCAGTAAATACTGAAAGTGAGGGATATGTAGTTGTACAAAGTGATCTTGAAAGAGGTTGGTATCCTGCAACAAAACTCATAATTTCATATACTGAAAGAGGAGGATTAACTGTAAACAATGGAGCAAGAATCACCGTTTCTAATCTAAATATTGGTTCATTTGTAATTGATTCTTATTCTGTTCATGGGATGGAAGGCTCAACTGATCCACAGGCTGTAAATTCTGGAAGTATGATAGTCGATTTTCTTTCAGGTGATCCCTCTCAAAATGTAATGGCATTATTCCCATTTTTTCTTGCTGCAGGTATTGGTGTTCTTGTTGGTGTCCTCTTTCTGACTAAGAAGCGTTCCTAGATTTGTAATATTTACAATTTTCTTTAATCTTACAAACATCACACATTGGGGTTCTGGGCTTACAGATATTCTGACCATACATTACAAATGTATCGTTTATTTCAAGCCAAAATTTTTTCGGAATTCTTCTCATCAATTCCATCTCGGTTTCTTCAGGAGTTTTTGTTTCAACCAATCCTAATCTATTGGAAATTCTGTGAACATGAATGTCTACTGGTATTGCGGGTTTATCAAAGGCATAAACCAAAACACAGTTCGCAGTTTTTCTACCTACACCTGGAAGTTCTATTAATTTTTCAAGATTATCTGGTACTTTGCCTTTATATTTAGAATCAATAATCTTTGCAACTTCAATAATTCTTTTAGCTTTGACATGATAGAAACCAATTGGTCTGATAGTTTTTTCAACATCTTTTAACTTGGCATTTGCTAAAGCTCTTGCATTTTTGTATTTAGAAAATAATACTTTGACAACTTTGGTTGTGCTTTCATCTTTTGTACGTGCTGATAATATAGTTCCAATAAGTATACTAAATGGTCCACCGGTTTCTGCCTCGTGAAGTTCCCTAAGAGCAGTCATTCTTGGAGGATTAACTGAATTCATGGTGTTCATCATTCCCTGTAGAATTTTTTTCATTTCCATCTGATTTTTTACGTACAAGTATTATATCTGTAATAACAAACCAATGCCAATGGATCTAACCAAGGAAGAAGAATCTGCATTAAAAGGTGAACAAGGTGAAACCATGCAGACAGCTTATCGAATTTTAGTCGCAACAGGAGAAGCAACTGACGCAGAAAAACTAATTCCTATAGAATGGGCTCATCTTTCTGGAGTTAATTATAATACAATTGGGGATGCAGGTGAAGAATTCCTTGCAAGTATTAGTAAAGATGCCAGAGTAAAGGTGAAAACTAGCCTTAATCCCATGGGATTTGATATTGATAATGTTTCAAATTATAATTTAGATGATAATTTTATCTCAAAGCAGCTATCCATTAAACAATCATATGAAACGATGGGAGTTATTCCTTCATTTTCCTGTATTCCATATGAAATTTTTGATATCCCAAAAAAAGGAACCCAAGTAGCATTTGCTGAAAGCAACGCTGCAATTCATGCTAATTCTTTTGATAATTTAAAAACTAACAAAGAAAGTGCATTTAGCGCTTTAGCAAGTGCCATAACTGGCAAAAGCCCAAATTCTTCACTAAGAAAAGAAATCTCATCCAAACTCACAATACGAATGAAAGTTGAGAATCCAAATGAACTAACTTATGGAATGTTAGGATTTTTTGCTGGAAAGGTTGGAAATGAATCAGTAAATATTTCTGGTATAGGACAAATGGATCGTCGTAGCTGTAAATCCCTCTGTGGAGGAATGGGCACTTCTGGAACATGTGCAAAATTTGATTTTGATAAGGATGATCCAGAATCTGAAATAGTTGATTTTGATGAAGACGAGATGAATAAAGTTTATGATGAATTAAACACATGCGAAAAAGGAGATTTAATCACACTTGGAAGTCCTCAATTGGGATTAGAAGAAATCTCTGATTTAGCTGTAAGACTCAAAGGACGTTCATTCAAAAAGAGATGTATGATATTTTGTCCTAGAATTGTTAAAGAACAAGCAACAAATTTAGGACATACAAACCAACTGGAACGAGCTGGTTGTGAAATTCTTTCAGATTGTTGTACTTGCCTAACCCCATTAATTAAGAAAGAAGAAGTTGATGGAGTAACAACCAACAGTATCAAAGGTGCTTATTATCTTAAAAATTCTAATGGTGTGGATGTAAATCTCAAATCTTTATCTGAAATTATCGAAGATGAAACTAAATGAAAAAGATTCTAGTAAAAGGAAAAGTTAAAGGTACAATTCTAAAATCTCAAAATCCAATTAACTTTCTTGGAACCGTGGATAAAAAAACTGGAATTATAAACGACGAACATCATGATCTATTTAAAAAATCAGTCAAGGATACAATTTTGGTATTTCCATACGGAGTTGGTAGTAGTGTAGGAGCATACACGATTTACTCCATAAAATCTAATAATTCAGCACCATTTGCAATGATTTGCAAAAAAGTAGACCTTACTGTCGCAACTGGATGTGCGTTAGCAAATATTCCACTTGTTACAATAACTGAAGAAGAATTCTCCTCACTTGAAAATGGAAAAAAAATATTACTTGACACTGAATCTTCTAATCCAATAACTTTTCTTGAATAATCTCTCCATTGGGATCTTTTTCTTTAAAGACAATACCCTCAAATTTTAGAATTTCAACGTCTTTCTTTTGCCAATATTCCTTGGGTAATCCAGCTTTTTCACAGGTGTATTCAAGGAATTCCTTCTCATTCCAACCATATTCAACTGGAACCTGTGGTAAAAGCAATCCTGAATTGTAGCCATATTTGACAATGAGTCCATCTTGCCCGATTTTAATTTTAGATAAATATTCCTGAGAGTCACTTACTTCAATTTTTGTAGGTGGTGTAAGAACAGTTACTTCAAAAGTTATTGAATCAAGTTCCTCAAATTTTACCGGAGGAAATCTTGGATCCTCCGTGGCTGCAGATATGGCTGCCTCTTCAAGAGCGTTAAACAATTTTTTATCAGGCAACGGATATCCTATACAACCACGCAATCCTAATGAATTATTCAAGGTGACAAAAACCCCCGAATTAAATGAAAAATCTTCTTGGAATTTTTTTCCTAGTTCTGTTTTTGATCCATTCTTTAGATAATCAGCAACAACCATCCTTGCAGTTTTTACAAGAATTTGACCATCTTTTTCTGAGATGTTGATATTATCTTTCATTTAACTCACCAACAAATTTTTGCAGATTTTTTATATGCGTGCCTTCCCAAAAAATTTGATTACAACTCTTACACTCCCAAAATCTATCATTATACTCTAAAACTTTGGTGGGAATTTTTTGAAGAATATTTTTTTTATCAATTGATTGGGTTTTAGAATTACAATTTGGACATCTTGCTCTATCACCATTTATTTCAATTATTTTTAAATTTAATTTTTTTATTATATCACGAAATTGTTCAATTTCTGTAGAATTTTTTGTAAGAATTGACTTTATCCCATATTTTATGGATTTTCTTATCAAATCTTCATCTCTGGAAATAATAATTCGTTCATCCTTTTTTGTTACTTGTATCAATTCATCATCGTTAATATCCGAAAAATACATTGAATCATACCCCATTAACCTCAATTTTTTTGCAATATTTCCTAACATAGCATCAACAAAAAATGTTGGCTCATTTGCTTTTTCAAGAGGCATCTCCATAACTCACTTGTTTAATTTGACTTTGTCCAGATGGAAGAGCACGCACAAAATCATCTAGGTTGATTTGTTTTGTAATCTCTTCTTCAAGTTTTGAAAATTCTAATTTAATTTTTTTGGCCACTTCAACCATTTCTAAACCATGAGGTTCGATAATTGCATAACAAAGAGAATTTTTTTTAATAGTTTCTGGAGGGCCAGAAGTTAAGAGGTAATGATCATCTTGAGGAATAATTCCTACCGCTAACTTCAATGATGGTATATTTACAAAATTTCTTTTTCCTTCAATTGTAAACGAACCCTTTGGAAGAAATTGTCCACTGGGAGCTGATTTTTTTACTTGCTCAGGATTTATCCAAAATGCATTTGTTCCATGCATTCCTTCTCTCCAAGCTCTACTAAAGCATACAGTAGCATGAGCAACCTCATTCATACTGTTTGTAGGAGGATTTTCTGCATCTTTTAGTATGAAAAACGGAGATCCAAAAATGTCTCCATGAAAAATTTTATCATTTTTTCCAAGATGTTTTCTAACAACTGCTGAATTTGATGGAGCGTCTCTTCCTCCTATTGCAAGCATATTATCTGATGTAAAAAACCATCTATACCTTTCATACCAATTTTTTTTCCTAACTTCAGAAACTATAATCTCCTGTGTTGAAGCCTCTGTTCTGTTTTTTAGTTTCTCAAGTTTTTTCTTTGTTTTATTTTTAATTTGATCTATTGACTCAATTGCACCAGATTGACGTTTTGCTTCGTTAAAAAGTACTGAGGCAATTGATTGTAAGGGTGCTTCTGGATTAATTTTTATTTTTTCATCTTTAATTACAATCAAAGAAATTCCTTTTTCTTTGGATAATTTTGCATTATTTTCTTCTAGAATACTCTGAGCATTGGGATCTTCTATCGAAACTATTCCTTTTGATACCATTACATAAAGGGAATTTGCCAAGTTTGTTACATATTTTGATTTTTCCTTGACTGTTTCTATGGCCTTTTCTTGTTCAGAAATTTGAGTTTCAAGTTCCTTAATTTTTTTATCAGATTCACCGGTTTGAATTGATCTACCTTTTTCTACAATATTTTCAGTAAAAACAGTATCCAATCCTTCCATGAAACTATTTACTGAAGAAATTTTTCCATCTGATTTTCCTAATTTGATAGGTATTACTTCTGATGTTTCATTTCGAATAATTATGGGATCATGATTACCTTTGGTTACGTTTGTTACAATTGTACTAGTTGTGTGAAAGATTTTTTTGATTTCATCATCATTCAGATCTTTCCCAATTTTTTTAGAATTAACGTTTGATAACTCGAATATTCCCTCCACATACTTTTTTGGTAAACCCAAAGTACGACCAAACCATTTTCCAGCAATTAATTCTGATTTTTTAAGATCTTCAAAATCTAATTCTGAAATATTAAAAACGTCTAACCCACTTGATGGTGGAGTTGCATATGTCATTCCAACCCCTAGTGTTCTATGTCTTACATCTATAGCATGTTGCAAAGCAAGAATTTTCATTTTATCATTACAAAGCAAAATATTTCCATCTCCAAAAAATTCACCAATAATTACAAATTCCTTATCAAATCCTGCAAATGTAAAATACGCAATTCTTTCAGATCCTTTTTGTTCAATTTTTGTTATTTTGAATCTTAGAAGATCACTTCGTAATCTTTTCAATAATCTATTGGGTTCAATCTGATCAATTTTTACTGAAGTTAACCAAACTCCCTCAGTAGAAATCATCATAAAAATATCTGATTTCTCTGGATGGTGTAATTTGAATAAAATACTATCTTTGGTGATTCCCCAGATATTACTTACATAGTACCCTTGAACTTCTTCTGAAATTTTATTTACGAGAAAATTTAGCTCTATGCCTGCAAGTGTCATGACAAAATATTCTCCATGTGAAATTAGATTGTTGCTGTTCTTTATGCTTATTTTCTTACCAAAGATATTAAACGAGGATTACTTGAGACACACTAGAAATTTACTTGGCAAAACATAAAAAGAAAATATCCGAACCAACTTCTCAGCCTAAAGATTCTAAAGAAGAAATTATTGAGACAAAACCTGGGGAAACCCCAGATATTGAATCTAGCGAGACGCCTGGCATACCTCCAACTGAACCTACGGTAAACCTGGCTGAGAAAAGTGAAAAGGATAGAAAACTAAACAAATTATTCTGGTTAAGAGTAAGTCTTGCCATTATTGCAGGTACTATTGCTACCTTTATTTTTGAGGATATAGAAGGAGAGGAACGACGCTGGGCTTCGATTGGTTTTATGATTATTATTTTTGCTGGAACAATAGTAGTTGCAAAACAAATGAAAATGCAATTACCATCTTCTGATAGAAAAAAAATTATTACACAAGGTATCGGTAGCTATATCTTTTTGTACTTGTTTACTTGGATTGTGACTTATACATTAGTTCATGCAGGAAATGTTTCAAGTGGAATTAATCTTTAGGTATTCAATAAAAACAAATGGGAAATAATGTATGTGGAATTATAAAACTCCTGGCATTCCAGATGAATTTTTTGAACGAACTGAAAAAGTGCCAATTACAAAGGAAGAAGTAAGAGCGATTCAATTAAGTAAAGCAAGATTAAATCCTGGACAAACTGTATTTGATATTGGATGTGGAAGTGGTTCCATTTCCATCGAAGCTTCAATTCAAGTAGAAAATTCGGGAAAAGTGATTGCTATTGATTATGATTCAAATGCTATAGAATTAACAAAAAAAAATATAAAAAAGTTTGGAGTTTCCAATGTGTCAGTTATTTTTGGTAATGCTAAAGAAAAAATCTTAGATTTAGGAACAGCTGATGTTATTTTTATTGTTCAGCGGATCGTTTCGCCCCGACCAACCTCTGAACTCGGCGGATGGGATCTCCGCCGCCGG
>JAQBBT010000104.1:0-11950 GCA_032125915.1 Nitrososphaerota archaeon | reverse complement strand
GTCGTGACAAGAATCGTGCGATGGATGCCGTAGAGTTGCAGGAACTTATCGAAGTCCCGATCGCCCACATGCTTGATATGCGTGAACTGCCCGATGTACCTGTTGGTTTTGGAGCTGGTTTTGGAGCTTCTTTGGGTGGTTCTTGCTTTTTTTCTTGAACCGCTACACCATCTACAGTCATTGCAACACCACTAAATGTACCAAATGTTTTGTCTGCTGGGTGATAGGCCATCCTAGCTCTTGTTGCAAAGTATTGGTTTGATGGTGCTGTATAACCAGTAACTTTTGCTTTTTGTTCAATCCAGTTTGTTGTTGGGACTTTTCCTACAGGAGCAGTCCTTCTTACATAGTATCTATTTGGTGCTGGAGAATATCCTGTAACACTTGCTTTGTATTTGTGAAAGTCAGACATTGGTGCGGTATAGTATGCATTCTCTAGTGCTTCATTGAAAGTTGCTGGTAGTTGTTTTGCAGTTTCTGCTGGTTTTGGAACTTCAGCTGGTTTTGGCTCAGAGCCTTTTGGAAGTGTTGGCTTCTTTGGTTCTACAGGCTTTGTTTCAGCTGGCTTTACCTGAGCAGGTTTTGGTTCTGCGGGTTTTGTCTCAGCTGGTTTTGTTTCTGCGGGTTTTGTTTCAAGTTGTGTAGATAGTTTTGTTAGTTTAGCTTCTAATTCGGCAATCTTGCTTTCAAGATCTTGTTTTGTTTGCTTTTTAGCAGCTGCCATTTAATGAAGATGAAGTTCTGGGGTTTATTTACATTTGGGTGATTTCCATGACTAAACTTGATCAAGTTTTATATGCATAAAGAACCTAATTGAGCCCATGGATGATTTTGAAAAGGAGTATCCAGGATTTGATTGGAAAAATATACCAGCATACAAACATCCAGGTGGCAAAGATTGTCCTTGTCCAAAGCATGAATACATTCGAGAACAGATTAAATTTACAAAACAAGTAAATGAAAAAGGATCTGAACCATCAAAAATTACTCTCAAATTTTGTCCAGATCATTATAAGGTCTACATAGAAGAGGTGATTCCTGCCATGCCATTAAAATATAAAATTCTAACAAAGATTGCACTAAAGCTTGGGGCAATCAAAGTAGAGCAACTAAAGTACATGGAATCAGAATTATGTTTTTACTGTAAATTTGGATCCGGTGGCCATGGAAAAAAGAACGAACTTCCTCCTGTCCCATAAAATTTCTATTCAGGGCTAAGCAATATTTTTGGTTTGTTTGGAGTATCATGATGGCAACGCTTTCCACATAAGGGACAACGTTTTCTATCAAGAAAAATACATTGACAGATGTGAGAATCAACATATGCTTTGGCAGGTTTGTTTGGCTCTCCAGTGCCATTACAGAAAGGACATTCAGACCCTAAAAGTTCTATTTCGCCATCCCCCTGACAAACGGCACATTTGTCCTCACCCATCATGTATCTCATCTTAACTAAGAATTAAAATGCATTGTTGAATTAATTTCTAAGAAATTAGAAATCATCTAAATCCAGTTAAGCTTATACTTGTTCTCACTTTAGAAAATTTGTGACAATTGAAGATATTCATGATTTCATATCAGAATTAGAAAAAAATGGAGAACTAAAAAGAGTCAAAACACAAGTTGACTCTAATTTAGAGATTGCCGAGATAATGAGAAGGCAGATGTATTCAAACGGTCCAGCAATTCTTTTTGAAAATATTAAAGATTATGAAATACCAGTTTTAGCAAACGCCTTTGGCTCAATGAAAAGATTAGAGATAGGTCTAGAAATGACAGACTTTAAAGAAATTGGGCAGAGAATTGTCGACATGACAAAAATGGATATTCCATCTGGATTTCTAAATAAAATTAAAAAACTTCCTGAACTCTCAAAAATGACTGAATCATTTCCCAAACTTGAAACTAGCGGACCTGTGACCGAAATCACATCCAATACTGCATCATTTGATGATTTGCCAATTTTAAAGTCCTGGCCCGATGATGCAGGACGGTTCATCACATTGGGATTAGTGGCTACTGTCCATCCGGAAACAAGAGTAAGAAATCTCGGAGTATACAGAATACAGATTGTTGATAGTACTCATGCATTGATGCATTGGCAAAAACACAAACGAGGTGCACATCACTCAGATATTTCAAAAGACAAAGGAGAAAAGATCCCAACAGCAATAATTATCGGAGGAGATCCCGCAACAATTTTTTCATCAATTGCACCAGTACCAGAAGGACTTGACAAATACTTGTTTGCAGGAATTACTAGAAAGAAAGGAATCAAAATGGTCAAATGTAAAACCATCGATTTAGAAGTTCCAGCCAATGCAGAAATTGTTTTAGAGGGATATGTTGATCCATCGGATCTAAGAGAAGAAGGTCCTTTTGGAGATCATACTGGCTACTATACCCCAGTCGAGCCATACCCTACCTTTACATTAACAGGAATAATGAGAAGAAAAAATCCGATTTATGTAACCACTGTTGTTGGAAAACCAATTCTTGAAGATGCATATATTGGAAAAGTGATTGAACGCTCATTTTTGCCATTAATTCGTATGTTTCATCCAGAGGTAGTAGATTTTTCAATGCCAGCTGCTGGATGGTTTCAGGGTTTGGCAATAATATCCATAAAAAAGAGATACCCAGGTCAAGCAAAAAAAGTGATGATGGGACTTTGGGGGATGGGACAGCTATCATTAACCAAGATGTTTGTGGTAGTAGATGAGGACATTAACGTCCATGACATGAATGATATCATTTGGGCCATAACTACAAGAGCAGATGCAGCTCGCGACACCATAATCATAAACAACACACCAACAGATACACTTGATCCTGCATCACCTCTTGTTAATCTAGGATCAAAACTAGGAATTGATGCAACGCAGAAAACAAGAGAAGAGGGATATGAGCGAGAGATTCAACAACAGGTCAAAGTGGACGATGAGACAAAAAATATTGTAGACTCCAAGTGGTCCAGTTACGGATTATAGTAAAGAAATAGGATTGTAAAAATTATCACGCTCTTCTACCTGATACCCAATTTGATGAATTGCATCAACAATCATCTTTCCAGTCAATTCAGTAGAACGTGCTCCCGTACAAGACACAACTTCTTCTCCAATCAGGGTACCTCCAAAGTCATCTGCACCATATTGAAGTGCGAGTTGAGCCATCCCAACTCCGTTAGTCAACCAAGAAGATTGGATATGAGGAATCAATCCATCTAAAACAAGCCTCGAGATTGCAATCATTTTTAGTAATTGAATACCGCCCGACCCATGTTCTACTATTCCTTCCTCCTTCATCAGTGTATTATCAGGCTCAAAGTTCCATGGAATAAATGCCATGAATCCTTTAGTTTTTTCTTGAAGTTTGGTTATTTTAAAAAAATGATCAACAATATCTTGATTGTTTTCTACATGTCCATACATCATGGTTGCAGAGCCAGGGATTCCCAAAGAGTGAGCTTCATCCATAATTCTAATCCAATCATCACTTGAAATTTTCTTTGGGCTAATGACATCTTTCACCGAATCTACTAAAATTTCTGCCCCTGCCCCCGGAATAGATTGAAGACCTGCATCTTTTAGTCTTGATAGAATTTCTTTTGTAGAGGATTTTTCCACTCTTGCAATCATATCAATTTCAGATGTAGACAGACCATGGACGCCAACTAATGGAAATTTTTCCCTTATCATTTTAAAGGCATCTTCATAATATTCAATTTTTAATTTTGGGTTATGTCCTCCTTGAATTAAGACTTGACGAATCTTAAACATATCCCATGCAGTTTTCATGCGAGCTTCAATTTGATCAAGAGTTAAGGTGTATGAGTCCTCAGCTCCAGGTGATCTGTAAAAAGCACAAAACTTACAATCAGTGATACAAACATTGGTATAATTCAAAATAATATTATTTACAAAAGATGCTTTTTTGCCAAATTGTTTTTTTGTAAGATGCCCAGAAACTAGACCCATCAAATAGACATCTTCCGATTTTAAAAGTCTAAGACATTCTTCTGGACCAGGTCTTTTTCCATTTAGAGAATTTTCAAGAATATCACCAATATCGCTTTTGTATAGTTGTTCAGTAGTTTGACTCAATTGACTTAATCACCTTCTTCTTCAATTTCTATTTAATCCTATATAGAAAAAATGCATGAAAAAGACTCGGTATTAGACCAATTTGTACTCAAAAAGTAAAAAAATATCCTCAAGGATTCAAGATATTTTTAAGTAGGGCACAAAAAAGAGATTCACCCATGGTATCAGGTCATCAAATTAGACTTAATCGAATTTTAAGAAAAGGAAAGATGCTGTGCATTCCAATGGATCATGGTATTTCAAATGGACCAATTGAAGGCCTCGAAGATCCTCTATCTGCAATTTACAAATGTGAAGGATATGGCCTTACAAGTATAATTATCAACAAAGGAATTCTCAAGGCATTGCCCAGACCAACAAAAATAGGAGTGTTAGTTCATTTTTCAAGTAGTACATCATTATCAATGTCTCCCAATCGCAAGATGCTAACTGGGACAGTAAAAGAAGCATTACGCTTGGGTGCAGATGGTGTTTCACTCCACATCAATATTGGTGGAAAAGAAGAACCAGAAATGTTAGAACAGCTCGGAATGACTGCAGATCAATGTCACAAATGGAACATGCCACTTTTGGCAATGATGTACCCACGAGGAGAGAATGTAAAAGATCCTCATGATCCTGAAATTGTTGGACATGTTGCAAGAATTGGTGCTGAATGTGGGGCAGACATCGTTAAAACAGTATACACAGGAGATATAGATTCATTTTCAAAAATTGTAAAAAGCACACCCGTTCCAATTGTAATTGCAGGTGGGCCAAAAGCTAAAACAGATTTGGATATTCTTCAGATGACAGAAGATGCAATTACGGCAGGAGCAAAAGGAGTAACATATGGCAGAAATATTTTTGCACATAAAACTCCAGAAAAAATGGTCAAAGCTTTAGCATCCATTATTTTTAAAAAAGAATCTGCAAAGGAAGCAATGAAAGAAATTGAGTAAAATACGAGAATTAATAATTTCTCCAAAAGTATCTCAGGTACAATTATCAAAATTTCTCTCACAATTAGAGGAAGAAGGAATCAAAATGGTTTATCTCGACCCAAAAAAAATTGGGAAAACCAAAACAAAACTCGAAACAATATTTCCATCCCCTAATGCAAAACACATCGTATTGGAGAAAGGCACTACAAAAAAACCAAGAGGAAAAAAAGTGGGTAGAAAATTTGAAATATTATCAAATGAAGATATTGAAAATGTTTTAACCGTTGCAAAAAAAGGTCTAGATTTTGTAATAATAGAAGTTAAAGATTGGAAAATAATTCCCCTTGAAAATATAATTGCAAAACTTCACAAAATTCACACCAAAATTTACGCCATTGCAAGAACTCCTGAAGAAGTAAGAAAAATGTTTTCAATTTTAGACGTAGGTGTAGATGGAGTAATTTTCAGCGCGTCATCAATTGGAGAAGTAAGAGAGGTCATGGTCTATTTAGGAAGTAGAAGTTTTGATTTGGAAAAAGGAAAAATCATTGAAATTAAAGAGGTGGGAGATGGTGAAAGAGTATGCGTAGATACAGCATCAATACTCCATAAAGGAGAGGGGATGCTAATCGGAAGCAGATCAAACTTTTTGTTTTTAGTTCATAACGAGTCAGTTGGTTCTTCATTTACCTCACCAAGACCATTTAGAGTAAATGCAGGAGCAGTTCATTGCTATACTTTATCTCCAAATGGTACAACAAACTATCTTTCAGAGGTAGAAACAGGTTCTGAAGTATTAATCGTTAATTCAAAAGGAAAGGCCAGAAGAGCAATAGTAGGAAGATCCAAAATCGAAAGACGACCAATGCTAATGATCAAAGCATCAGTAAATGGTGAGATTGGAGGAATAATTGCTCAAGATGCAGAAACAATACGTTTTGTAAAACCAAATGGCCAGCTTGTTTCAGTAACTCATCTCAAAAAAGGAGACATTGTAATGGTTTATTCCAAAGCAGCTACAGGAAGGCATTTTGGAATGGAAGTTGATGATGAATACATATTAGAAAAATAATCAAAATGAAATACAAAACATGTGTATCAATTGCAGAGTCTACGCCTAAAAAACTCAAACAAGCCCTGAAAATTGCTTTAAAGAAATCAGATTATGTTGAGATAAGATTCGATTTTTTAAAGGCAGAGCAAATACCTCAAGTTTTAGAGAATGTAAAAAAAGATCTGAAAAAAATAGTATGCACATTAAGGCCAAAATCAGAGGGAGGTAAATTTGCTGGAAATGAAAAAGAAAGGATATCAATACTGAAATTAATTGCAGAGTATAATCCATTTTTACTAGATGTGGAATTTAACACAATGAAACGAGATAGAGATTTAGTAAAATATCTAAAAACAACAAAAACAAATCTGCTTGTTTCTGGACATGATTTTAAAAAAACCCCCAATTACACAGAACTGAAAAAGAAAGTAAATCAAATGAGCAAATTTTCATCTAATGTTAAAATTGTAACCACGGCAAAATCAACTGATGATTCAACAAGAATTTTACAATTATACAGCAAGAAAGGAAAAATTAATCTGATTGCCTTTGCCATGGGAGATTCAGGTAGGATATCTAGAATTTTAAGCATGTATCTCGGTAGCCCCTACACCTATGTGTCATTGGGAAAACCAGTTGCCCCCGGTCAGTTTAGCGTAGATGAAGTAAACAAAATCATTAATCTGAGAAAATAGACTTTATCGAATAATCCAATTTAAGTTAATTCAATATTGCAGATAATTTTGTGATCAGAGTTGAGAGTTTAAATCAATCATGTAAACCAAGAAAAAAGATGTCAAAAACCTTTGCAGTGATAGGAGATCCCATTAATCATTCACTCTCCCCAAATATCCATAGTGCAGCATTTAGAGAATTGAATCTAGATAGCACGTATATCGCATATAGAATACCCAAAGGAGAATTAAAAGATGGAATTGAAGCATTGAAAAAAATAAAAATTGATGGATTTAATGTAACAATTCCTCATAAAATAGAGATGATGAAATACTTGGATAAAATGGATGAGTCATGCAGTGTTATTGGAGCAGTCAATACGGTAACAAATAATGAAGGAGTTCTAAAGGGTTACAACACAGACATGGATGGATTTTTAGATCCATTTAAGAAAAAGAAAATAAAGATACTAGATGCCAAAATCCTATTGCTAGGAGCAGGAGGTGCTGCAAGAGCTATTGTAGCAGGATTTGCAAAGGAAAATGCAAAACACGTTACAATTGCAAACAGAACACTTGAAAATGCAAATAATTTGGCACAGTATGCAAACAAGATTGGCCTTAATGCCAATGCCATAAACATTGAAAAAGTTGGAAATAATTTAGAAGAGTATAATATTATAGTAAACTCCACATCCATCGGATTAAAAAATGAGTCGAGTCCCATTTCCTTAGAATCAATTAAACCAGAAACAATTGTTTATGATATTGTATACATGCCAATGAACACTGATTTTTTAAAGAATGCAAAAGAAAAAAGAGCCACCATCATTTACGGTTACGAGATGCTTCTAGGACAAGCAGCAAGAGCCTTTGAGATATGGCACGGCATAGAAGCACCTTATAATGCCATGAAAAAAGCCCTGTTAGGAGGCGTATAATGGCAAAAGTAAAAGCTATCGTTCATGGAGCAGTATCACTCGTAAGTGCTATAGCAACCAGAAAAGGAGCAACATTAGGCATTTCGCTTGCAGTTGAGGCCATAGTGGAAACAAGCCCTGGGAAAGGGATCATCATTCAATCAAAGAATAAGACCCTTAGTTCTCGACTAATCAACAAAACTATAGAAAAAATTTTAACAAAAAAGGAATTAGAGCAAAATAAAATTACGATAAGCTTAGAATCAGAAATTCCAACTGGATATGGATTAAAAAGTTCTAGTGCAATATCATCTGCAATTGCTCTCGCATGTGCAAAGATATTCAAACCAAAGTTGACAGACCAACAAATTTTGCTTGCAGGAATTGATGCATCAATAGAAACCAAAGTAAGTATTACTGGAGCATATGATGATGCATGCTCATGTTATTTTGGAGGATTTAACGTGACAGATAATTCCAAGAGAAAAATAATTCACACTGAAAAAATTCCTGCAAATTTAATGGCGATAATTTTTATCCCCAAAAATAGAAAGCGTGGAAATGTAAAAAATTTAAAAACATTATCATCTGTCTTTGATAACGCATGGAAGTTAGCTAGAAATTCAAATTATTGGGAGGCGATGATAATTAATGGGCTAGCCACATCAGCAATATTGAATTCAGATCCAAAAATTTTAGTAAATCTTCTTGAAAAAGGAGCAATAGCTGCATCAATTTCCGGAAATGGTCCTGCAATAGCTGCAATTGTGAAAAATGAAAATGAGCAAAATGTAAAAAAGGTTTTTGCATCCCTGGATGGAAACATAATTGTTTCAAAAGTAAATAACAAAAAAGCTGAAGTATATGAGTTGTAAAGTAGAAAAATCAAAACTATCAGGACAATTGGTTTGCCCTCCAAACAAGAGTTATACTCATCGAGCTATTTTTCTTGCCGCCCTTGCAGGAAATAACAGTAAAGTAGATAATGTTTTATTTTCAGCAGATACCTTTGCTACAATTAATGCATGCAAAAACTTTGGAGCCCAAATTGAACAAACAGATTTCTCAATCATAGTTAAAAAATCAATAGGAGAAGGCACATTTGTACCTGAAATTGACGCAGAAAACTCTGGAACTACAATAAGAATAGCCTCAGGAATCGCCAGTTTATTTTCTGAGGAAACCACCTTAACTGGAGACACCAGCCTTCAGAAAAGGCCAATGCAGCCATTGTTAGATGCATTAGAAAGTATCGGGGCAAACTGTTCGTCAACTGAGGGAAAACCTCCAATTAAGATTAAAGGGAAAATTAAAGGAGGAGATGTAACAATTCCTGGAAATTTTTCAAGCCAGTTTATCTCAGCATTGTTGATCAGTGCCCCATTAACAGAAAAGGGAATGAATTTGGTAATTGAAGGAAATTTAGTATCAAAGCCATACCTTGATGCAACAATTTCAACCATGAGACACTTTGGAGTCACAGTTCAAACATTAATTCCATACAAAAGATATAACATTGCACCTCAAATTTACAAATCATCAAAATTTATAGTTCCAATTGATTTTTCAAGTCTTGCTTTGCTTTTGTCAGCAGCAGTGTTATGTGGAGAAAATTTTGTAATCCAAGGAAGTATTGGAAATTTACCTCAAGGAGACGAAGTATTTATTGATATTTTAGAGCAGGTCGGAGTTAAAGTAACAATCGAAGAGGATAAGATATCAATACAATCTCCTGAAAAACTAAACGGAGGAAGGTTTGATCTTAGTAATTCTCCGGACTTGCTTCCCCCTTTAGCAATACTAGCTTTGAAGGCATCAAGTCCAATTGAAATTGTCAATGTAAAACATGCCAGGCTGAAAGAGACGGACAGAATCGCAATAATAGCAAGAGAGATTATCAAACTAGGAGTTAATGTAGAGGAAAGAGAAGACGGGTTGATTTTAAATCCATCAAACAATCTCAAAGGCGGATATTTGAATTCAGAAAATGATCATCGATTATTCATGGCATTTTGTATTGCTGGAATGTATGTAGGAAATTGTACTGTCACAGATCCTGAATCAGTAAAAGTATCTTATCCAAACTTCATCGAAGAGATGAACAAAATTGGATCTGAAATTTCAATTCAGTGATTGTATTTTTAAAAAAATTATAAAAAGAGATCAAACGGCGCGACCCTGTATAGAGTGAAAAGCATTCTCCTCACCCAAAACGCCTTTGCGTTAACAACATGTATTTTTCGCAGGGCCGCGCAAATTATTCATTAGAATTTGCACGTTTTATCATAATATACGTACGATATCATAATATTTAAGATTTATTTATAATTATTTGATAAAATAGTCATAAATATTAAAATTCTCATAAACACTACAAAAATAATTTCAAGAATATAAAGAGATCAACCAAATTTTTAGATGATTAGTAAATGAGGAATTATAAACATCGCTAAACCATCATAGAACGTTGTCAGGGAATTCTATTGGTCAACGTCTAGTATTAACTAGTTTTGGAGAAAGTCATGGAAAATCCATTGGCGCAGTTTTGGATGGATGTCCTGCAGGGTTAGAAATTGATGAAAAAGAAATCCAAAAAATGTTAGATCAAAGAAAACCAGGAACGTCGCTCATCACTACTCAAAGAAAAGAAGGGGACAAGATAGAAATTATTTCCGGAGTGTTTAGAGGATTTACAACAGGAGCCCCAATCACCATGGTGATTTGGAATAGTGATCAAAAATCACGAGATTATGAAAATTTGAAAACGAAATTGCGCCCAGGTCATTCAGATTATCCGGCCATGGTAAAATATAATCAGTTTAATGATTATAGAGGGGGAGGAAGATTTTCAGGAAGATTAACTGCAACCCATGTAATGGGAGGAGCAATTGCAAGAAAACTAATCAAAGTCACATTAGGGATTGAAACTAATTCATATACATCACAAATTGGTGAAATTAAAATGAAAAAAGAATTTGATAAAAAATTCATAAAATCAATCTACAAAAATGATGTTCGATGTCCTGATGAGACTACAGCAAAAAAAATGAGGGCGGATATTTTGAATGCGAGAAAAAAAGGAGATTCATTAGGAGGAATAATTGAATCAGTCACTACAAATGTTCCCATAGGATTGGGAGAACCAATTTTTAGTTCCTTAGAATCAGATTTAAGTAAAGCAATTTTTTCAATACCATCTGTAAAAGGAATAGAATTTGGTTCAGGATTTGAGGGTTCGAAGTTATTTGGCTCTGAAAATAATGATCTATATACAATAAACAGAGGAAAAATTATCACAAAGACTAACAACTCTGGTGGAATATTAGGAGGAATTTCAAATGGAATGCCAATAACAATAAGAATTGCCTTTAAACCTGTATCATCAATTGCTCAAAAACAAAGTACAGTGGATATTAAAACCAAAAAGATTACAACCCTCCAGGTTCAAGGAAGACATGATCCTTGTGTTGTACCAAGGGCACCACCAGTAGTAGACTCTCTCGTGGCATTAACATTAGCGGATCACGCTCTTTTGGCAGGACAAATTAAACCTGTTTTGTAGAAAAATGTCTGATATTAACGAACTTCGTAGCAAAATGGACGAAATTACTATTGAGATGATAAAGATGTTAAAGACAAGAACGGAAGTTGCCAAAGAGATCGGGGAAATTAAAAAAAACACTGGAAAGATGGTAACTGATGAATCACGAGAAGATAACCTACGAATTAAAATTATTTCATTATGCAAAGAATTGAATTTTGATGAAACAATCGCCACAAAATTTTTGAATTTTCTTCTAAACGAATCTGTAAAAATACAGTCCAGCAATAAGCAAACACATCTATCAATATTTCTTAAAGCAAAATCACTTGAATTAGAAGGGAAAAAAATAATTCACATGGAAGTAGGTGAACCAGATTTTTTACCACCACCAATTGTTAAAAAAGCACTTGGAGAAGTTTATGACAAGGGATTTATGAAATATGGTCAAGCAAAAGGAATTCCACAATTTAGAGAAGCTCTTGCACAACATGTATCAAAAAAATTTGAAGTCGATATAAAACAAGAAAATATCATGGTAAATCCTGGCGCAAGATTTGGTATTTTTACTGCAATTAACACCTTACTCAATCCAGGTGATGAATTAATTGTCATTGAGCCTGCTTGGCCTGCATACAAAGATTGTGCATTGTATGCAGGTGTAAAAGTAAGATCGATCAATACAACATTAGAAAATAAGTGGGAGCCATCCATTTCTCAAATAGAACAAACAAT
>JAQBBT010000103.1:0-2934 GCA_032125915.1 Nitrososphaerota archaeon | reverse complement strand
ATCCCGACTTTTCAACCATCACGTGTGTGGGAATTTTTGGCTCCCACGCTATTTACTAGCCGCACGGCATAGAGGGAGGAATCATCATGAGCAAGCCGGTGAGCGAAACATTGCAAGAAATGTTGGGCATGCTGAAGGAGGGGCAAATGACCGAGGGTCAGAAGATCTACTTTGCGGATTCGGTCGTCACACAGGAAGGCAATCAGCCGCCCATCGTGGGCAAGCAAGCCTCCATTGAGAGACTGGACAAATTCAGAGAAAAATTTTCAGAAAAATAAAATGTCAATTTGAAATTATTTATAAAAATAAAAAAGAGAAAATTATTCTAAATTTGTTTTACTTTTAACCACGATTCTTTTTTGGATTGAGCTAGCGTTATTACAGATCCTATTACAATTCCTACCTGAAACACCTTGGAAACAATTCCCATATGACCTATGTTTCCTGCCTCCATGCCTAAAGAAACAGCCATGTCAGTTCGAGTTACTGCGTATAATGCTATCAAACCAACGGTTCCAAATAATGTCGCAACCAGTGGTGCAGAACTCTCCTTTTTGAGAATTAGGATTGTTAGAGGGATGTAAACTATAGCTACCAATACAAAGAATGGTCCTTTGATCATATCTTGCTCTTCAAATAACTCTTCAGAGGCTTCTACAAAGTAAACTGCAGAAGTGGCGATCATCAAACCAGCGATTATTCCGATTAGTTTTTTATCCATACACATTTTATTTTAAAACTAGTTTAATAGGTGACTATCATTCTCATTTTCTGATAATGGAAAGATGGTGATAATTTGGCAAAAGTTTTCTGGATAAATATCATCTATATAGAAAACAAAAGTACGATTTAATCGTCTGCAGTCAAAATATGAAGCACAACTAGAGCAATCAAAAGAATTACTAGAATAAGTTGACCGTGCAATAGTTTGTTGAAAATTTTTGTGTTTCGTGATGAGGTATATTTTAGTAATAATCCACCAATCATCAATACTGTCATTATTATTGCAAGCGATAATGCGATTGATTCTAGATCTTTAGAGAACAATAAACCATGCAACATTCCTATGCCATAACCAATTGAATTCATCATTATGTGAAAATTCAAAACTGGTCTGTAGATGGTTCCTATTCCTCTGACAATATTTATTGATGAGCCACCAGCAGTTACAGCATATTTCCGTAGTTTTACCATCATGATGAAAGGAAGTGTGCCTACAACTCCACAAAAAATTGCTAGCCACCCTAAATTTTTAATTGAATCTTCGCCATTATCAGCATAAACTGGTAAGGGTGAAAGGAAAAAAACCGTAAAAATCAAAAATAAAATTATTTGTGTCTTGATCATTTTTAGTTTTAAATTATTTTGTTGAAACTATTTTTTGTTTTTTGGGTTTTAGTATTTTATATCCCGTATTTCCTATAACTCCTACAATCAAAACAACTGTTCCAATTAACACCCAATCTGCAATATTTCCTGAGCCTAAATCGTCATCTTCAAATTCTATCTTCAAGAATTCCTTTATTCTCTCTTCTAGCTGCTTTCTATTCTCTTTTGCCTGCTAAGCTACTTTTTTCTGCTCTTCTTCAACCCCCTCTCTTTCTTTTTTTGCTTGTTCCATTTCTTTTTCTAGTCTGTGTTTCTCAGATTCATCTTCAGCAAATACAATATCTTCAGGAATTGTAAAGAGAATCAAACTTGCAAATAAAATTGTAAAAATAGTAAAATTAGAAATTGATTTTAGATTACTCATCATGGTTCAGATTTTATTGATGTGATAAAGAAATTGGATGAATTCAATAGCAATGTTTTAGAACCTCTAGGCAGGTTGGACTTTTCTTGACTACTGAATTATTTTTTGGGAAATATGAGAATTTTAAAATTAATCAATCAAGTTATTTTATTGAGGTTTATGAGTTCCAAGAGTACAAAAAATACAAAGATCATAATATACATTTGAAATGATTTTTGTACAACCACATTTGCATGGACACTTTTTTTGTTGCAATGTTGTGTCTAAAGACATGTTAGTATTTTTCAATTGGTATTGAAAATTTCATTATTGACAATCATGGGGTTTCTTTAAATGTTCACAGTGAATAGAACGAACATGACTTTTAGAAATATCTTAGTTGCGTATGACTCTTCAGGATTCTCAAACAGAGCTTTCAAAAGTGCCTTAGACATTGCAGAGCCAAATAAAAGTAAAATTACTATATTTACTGTCATTACCGGTGTATACCAGCCTTCAATTGGATTTACAATGAAATATGCTGAGAAAACACTAGAAAAACATAGAAAATTCATCAAAAAAATCTTTTCAGATCTAAAATCTGCAGCAAATAAGAAAGACACAAGCCTTTCATTAAAAATCATGCATAATCTTTCTGTGTCAAAAGCAATCATAAATTATGTAAATTCTCATAAATTTGATCTGATTGTAATTGGTTCTCATGGCAGAACTGGACTTAACAAGATTATTTTGGGAAGTGTTGCAAATGACGTAGCACACAAGGCGAAGATTCCTGTAATGGTGGTAAAATAAGAAATGGCAATAACAAATATTCTAGTTCCTTTTGATGGTTCAGCCTATTCTGTCAAAGCATTTAATGCTGCACTGGATATCGCAAAAAAACATGATGCTAAAATCAGTGTTCTGACTTGTTTGGAAAAAGAGAATCTTGGAGCGTGGTATGTTGATAAAAGAGTAAACAAGCAAATAATTAAAGATGCCAAGAAATTTGCAATAGGTTTTCTCTCAAAATTAGAAAAAACAGCAAAGAGCTCTGGCGTTTTACTTTCTATCCAGGTTCTTGAAACAAAATCCATATCAAAGCAGATTGTTGACTTTGCAAACTCTAAAAAAATTGATCTGATTGTAATTGGTTCTCATGGACAGTCAGGATTCAATAGATTTCTCTTAGGTAGTGTGAG
>JAQBBT010000102.1:0-3986 GCA_032125915.1 Nitrososphaerota archaeon | reverse complement strand
ATCCAACTCCATTTTTTTCTGATTGATTTCTTTCTTTATTTCCATCAAATTAGTAACTGTCGAACTATATTCTTCTTTTACTGCTTGTAATTTTTTTTCGTGTTCTTTAACCTCTTCTGTCTTTGCTCTAAATTCATTTTGTAATTTTTCTACTTCTGTTTCGAGTTCTTCTTTTAGAATTACCTCTTCGCTTTTTTCAATGGCCATCTCTTCCATTGACTCTTTTTTATTTCCAAATAGCCCCATCATTGCCTCACGATTTTTTCCAAAAGATGAATGTTTCTTTAGCTTTTCTTTTCTTTAGTGCGAAAAAATCTTAGGTAAAATCCAATACCTCCAATTATTATGCCTCCAACTAAGGCTAATGTGCCTAGTTCTGGGTTTGTTTGGTTGATGTTTGGCGCCAAAAACAGTAACAGTGCCCCTAGTATGATTAAGGCAAATCCTCCATTATTTCGTGATTTGTTGTGTTGATTATGGGCCATGGTTTAGCTATGTGTATTCTGAAATTGTCTTTGCTACTTTTTTTCTTCCAATATCTGAAATGAATGGTCCAATTTTTGGTCCCCTAGATGTGCCCAAAATTATTTGATATAGAATTTTAAAGAAATCTTTTGGTTGCATATCATTTGATTTTGCAATTTGATAAATTGTATTTTGAATATCTTCAGGTTTTTCCTCGGAATTAAGTGCGGTTGTTAATTCCTTGAGGGCTTTTTTTGCCAATTCATCCAGTTCGATTTCTACTTTTTCTTGCTGATCAAATTCATCTGCATAATTTCCAGATAATTTAATGAGCTTTTCAATTTCTGGATGTTCATTTTTAATTACTCCATAATCTAAGAGTTTTTTCATTACTCTTTGAATTCTATCTTCTTTGAAGATTTTAGATAATTCAATTAATAGTCTGTAATTGACATGTATGCTGGATTCTTTTGGAGGATTTAACAAATTTACATATTCAAACAATCCATTAGACTTTGTAAGCTTGGCTTGATTGTCTACTTTGATTCTTCCAAAGTATATGTCTTCTAATTCATTGTATTCGTTCATAAGAGATGGTATGTCGTCAAATCCAAGTTCTCTTGCCCCTGTAATTCTTTTGTATAGTAAAAGTAAAATTGATTTTGCATTTCCGAATTCTAGCCACTTTTGTGCAGTAATTACATTGCCTAGGGATTTTGAAATCTTCTTTCCATCTTTGTCTAAAAACATTTCATATTTGACATGATGTGGATGGGGATAATTTAGAATTTCATCTGATACCCAATCATTTACTTTAACCGAGTCCATAATGTCTTTCCCATACGCTTCAAATCGAATATCAAATGCTGCCCATCTGGCAGCAAATTCTACCTTCCACGCTAATTTGCCTAAATCTTTTGTAATGTCTGCCTCTCCATCATGACCGCATCCTTTGACTATTTTGGCGCCTATTTCCGTGTCGTGACACTTGTACATTACCTTCTTTTCATCTGAGATATACTCTGTTGATTCTGCCGTGTATAGTCTGCTACAATTTGAGCAAACAGGAAAATATGGCAAATATTTTTGAAATTTCTCTTGACCTACAAGTTCTGATATCTTGTCTCCTATTTTTGAACTGTTTTGTAAAATTATGTGAATTTGATCCTTTAGCAAACCTTGCTTGTAGGTATCAATACCTCTTCTAAACTTGTATTTTATTCCCACCTGGTCTAACCCATCCAAAAGTATACTGCTCATGTGCATTCCATAAGAGTCGTGGCAACCAAAAGGATCCGGGATAAGCGATACGGGTTTTGCAATGTGCTCTTCTAGCGATTCGGGAAATCCTTCTGGAATTTTTCTTAAACCGTCAAGATCATCTGAATATGCAATTAACTCTGATTTGTATCCAAAGTTTTCTAAGGCAAGTTTTACTCCGTATGCTCTAACTGCATCTCCCAAACTTCCAATGTGTGGAATTCCTGAAGCCCCAAGTCCACTCTCGACTTTAATTAAATCTAAATTTCTCCCAAGTGCTTTTTCTCGTTCTAATAACTCATGAGCTAACTTGTCAATCCACATTCCCTTCCCTATTGTTTCTGTTTCTGACATTTCTTTTCACTAATTCAATGGTTTACTCATATAGGGCCCATATAACGAATACCCTAATTTCTGATAGTATTCTCTTGTACCTACTGCGCTAATTACAAGGAGTTTGTTTGCATCAAACTCTTCTTTAGATATTTTCTCAGCTTCTTTCATTAGACTTTTGCCGAGTCCTGAATGCTGAATTTCATTTTCTCCTTTTTGACCAAGTTTCAAAGATTTACCATAGACATGTAATTCTCTTACCATGCAAGAATTATTTCCTACTTCTTTTCTGTGTGCCAAACTACTAGGATTTCTTAGTCGTAAAAATCCATAAATTGATTCATCCGTATCCTCGTATGACAAAAAGATTTCATCTCCACCTGATGAATTATAATCAATTCTGTTAAGACTCAAAGATTTCTCTTCGTGAGTTTTCTTTAATCCTGCTTCTCTACATCTTATACATTTACAGGATACTCCTTGTTTTGCAAGATTTTGTTGAATAATCTGCCTGAGGTTTCCAGATTTAGGGCCTGCGATAATTTCATCTGGACCAATTTCCCTCATAATTCTCATGATTCTAACCCATTTGGGAACGCTTTTCTTCATTTCTGTGAGTACATTGATCAAATCTGTATCTGAATACGGCACATACTTGCCTTGTTTGTAATCCTCGTAAAGAGGGGTATTTTCCAAAACTAAAGATGGATAAATTTTCAGCATGTCTGGTTTGAGTTGTGGGTCATCAAACAATTTTTTAAAATCGGAAATATCTTCAGCAGGTGTCACCGAAGGTAATCCTGGCATCATGTGGGCCACAATTTTAAAACCTGCATCCTTTGAAATCTGAAATGATTCTGTTACATCATTATAATTGTGCCCTCGATTAACTATTTCATAAACTCTTTCTTGTAATGATTGAACACCAATCTCGATTCTTGTTATTCCATAATCTAACATCCAATCAACATGATCTTTTTTACAATAGTCTGGTTTTGTTTCAATTGTAAATCCAACATTTCGAATTTTTGCATGTTCATTGTTTGATTTAGCTTCTTGAAGATTTTTTGAATTGAATCCATTTAATGCATCATAACAAGATTTGATAAAATTTTCTTGATAATCTTTTGGCATAAAAAGAAATGTCCCTCCAACAATAACAATCTCCATTTTAGATGGATCATGTCCGTATGCAACTAGTTTATCAATTTTGGTTGTAATTTGTAATTTTGGATCATATTCATTTTCAATGGCATTGAGTGTCGATGGCTCCTTTCCAGTGTAACTGTTTGGAGAATTAAATTCAATTCCTCCTGGACAATAGGTGCATCTTCCATGGGGACATGCATATGGTTTTGGCATTAATGCAACTACTGCAACTCCTGACGCTGTCTTGATTGGCTTTTTAAGTAACACTTTTTTTAATTTTGAAAAATCATCTCCTTTTACAGCAGAAAGAATTTCATGGCTTTTAGGCATTCTACTTAAAGAATATTTTCTGCAAGTTATTCTAATTGCTTCTTTGACTTGTTGTTTGGTAGGCTCTTTAATCAATAATAGATTTTGAGAAATTTCACTGCATGCTTTAGAAAGTAACGAATCTAACTCACTCATGAATACTCTGACTATCCAAGACATAAATTCGTTAAATTATGTGATATTCGTGCCTATTTTCTTCTAATTTGCTTTCTTTTTGATTTAATGATTTTTTTTCTTGTTCTTTTTGAAATTTTTCTTGATGGATTTGTTCTTTTTGAAATGATTTTCCTCTTTTTTGATGTGATTTTTACTGATTTTCTCTTAGCTACTGTCTTTCTCTTAACAACAGCTCTCTTCTTTGCAGGCTTTCTCTTAGCTACTGTCTTTCTCTTAACAACAGCTCTCTTCTTTGCAGGTTTTCTCTTAGCTACTGTCTTTCTCTTAACAAC
>JAQBBT010000101.1:0-2807 GCA_032125915.1 Nitrososphaerota archaeon | reverse complement strand
CCTGATACTTACTATTCACCAAATCAATATGCCAATGAAGCTAATTTCAAAGGGCATTATATTGGAACTGGACCTGAAATTTGGAAACAAACCGAAGGTAAGGTGACTCATTTCTTTACAGGGGTTGGTACTGGCGGTACTATTACAGGAATAGGTGCTTACCTTAAAGAAAAAAATCCGAATATTAAGATCATTGGCTGCCAACCACAACAAAACCATTTAATTCAAGGATGGAGAAACTTTGAAGAATCTGCAAAACCTGATTTGTTTTTGAAAAGAGAAAGTGTGGTTGATGATTGGGTATCAGTTGATAACAAAGAAGCATTTTCTGTTGTAAAAGAAGTATTTGCAAAGGACAAATTGCTGATTAGTCCATCCTCTGCTGCAGTATATGCGTGTATGAAAAAATACCCTATTGACGGAAATGGATGTGTTGTTGGAATATTTGCTGACGATGGTAGAAAATTCAAAAGTGTTTATGCTGAACAAAAAGTAATGTCTACTGAAGAATTTGATGCAAACTTGAAGGAAGCAAAGCACATGTCTGAATTAGCTTATTAAATTAAAATATACTTTATTTTGTTTTGGTTTGTACATATTTTTCATAAAACTCTTTAAAAAAAATATTCATTCGTTTTTCATGATTTCGACAATCGTTATTTGATTTGAGCAAACGTTCTCTTATTTCCTTACTCCATCTACTTTGTTGTTTATCCTTCAAGTCCATGCTTGAAAGATTTTGTTTTACTTTTTCCATATCTTCTAATAGTTTTACGCCTAATTGTCGGAGTTTACTTATTCTCAAGAGAAAAACACCTGATTGTTCTTCATTAATTAGACTCATCAAAGAATATGATTGAGTGAAATACTTTGAAACTTTTTTATGATAATTTTCAAATTCTTGAATTCGTTTAGCCCAATATTTTTCTGACGGGGTGTCTTTGATTTTAAAATCATATTGAATTTTTGATAATTCTACTCCTAATTTTTCTAATTTTTCACTATATTCTTTAATACGCTTTTCAGAATCCATAATTTTTGTTACCGTTTAACGCAAAAAGACTTTACGTTATTTTCCATAGTGTTTTCCATCATTCCAATCCAGTATATTTTTTTGAAATTTTTAGCAAATTTATGATTTTTCTGTGAGGTACTTGTCAACATCAATTGCTGCCATGCAGCCAAAACCTGCAGCAGTTATTGCCTGTCTATAAATTCTATCATGAACATCTCCTGCTGCAAAAACTCCTTCAATGTTTGTATGAGTCTTGTTTTTCAAAATAATGTACCCTTCACCATCTAAATCAATTTGATTTTTGAATATCTTTGTGTTTGGTTCATGCCCAATTGCCACAAAAAGACCTCCTACATCAAGAGTTGTCTCCTCATTTGTTTTGATATTTTTTATTATACCTTGTCGCATTTTTTGGTCTCCCTTAATGTCTACTACTTCAGAATCCCAATGAAATTTTATTTTTTCATTGTTCAAAGCTCTTTCTTGCATAATTTTAGTTGCACGTAATTCACTTCGTCTATGAACTAAATGCACTTTGGTTGCAAATTTTGTAAGAAATATTCCCTCTTCAATCGCTGAATCTCCTCCACCGACAACTATCAATTCTTGATTTTTAAAAAATGGACCATCACAAGTTGCACAATATGAAACTCCTTTTCCAGCAAATGTTTGTTCACCTTCTAATCCCAACTTTCTTGGATTAGCTCCTGTGGCAATGATGACTGCTCTTCCTTCATATTCTTCAGATGCTGTAAGGATCTTGAATGGACTATTTCTAAAATCTACATTTACAACTTCATCATCTACTATTGTTGTGCCCATACGTTGTGTTTGTTTCCGCATTTCTATCATCAAGTCCGGACCCATTATTCCTTTTTCAAATCCAGGATAATTCTCTACCTCGGTAGTGTTTACTAGTTGCCCTCCTGGCAAAATCCCTGATAATATCAAAGTGTCATATCCTGCTCTAGAACAATATATTCCAGCAGTATACCCAGATGGACCAGCACCAATAATAACTACATCGAATTCCGTTTTCTTTTTTCCTGGCATTTTCGGAGAATCATCTTTGTTCTCAAGGACAGTTGCATCTGAATCTGCTGCCATCATGAAAATCATTTGTAGGTTTCATTAATTTAAGTGATAGACCTATTTGACTAATTTCATATTTTATAGCAAATACTGATCGATCTATTAAGATAAATTCACCAATTTTCTTTTCTATCAAAAACAATTAATTTGGTAGGAATCAAGTCCTACTCCCTATCGCCCGATTCTGATTAGGCTTGGTTTCTTAAAATTTTACATAGTTTCTTGATAAGAAATTTCACATTTATAGACAATCTTGGTTTGAACTTAGATCTTTTAGTCAAAATCCGAAATGTCGGGTATGCGATGTAAAATGTAATTTTCAATTATTTGGGAGTTTGATTCTACTTGAAAATAGTAAGTTTTTTATGAAAAGATCCAATACAAACTTTAGAAAAATGTTAAAACCAACAATTCTTGCTATTTCCTTAATCTTAATTGCTTTTACAACCGATCATCAAGCTTTAGGGTATACAAATGAGTCTAATCAAGAAGAATATTTGGATTTTCAACCTTATACCGGAAATCGATTAATGATCTTCAATGATACTAGTATCAATTATTGTGTTGTAAATAATGATGAAAATCCATCTTTTAATTACCTAGCTACAAATGCCGTCAAAACTTGGCATGATCGAATAGTAGAGGTAACCAACAACCCATTTGTGTGGGATATGACGATGCATATCCAACCAAAAGACTC
>JAQBBT010000100.1:0-27694 GCA_032125915.1 Nitrososphaerota archaeon | reverse complement strand
TGAGATATTTTCAAAATATTTTTGAACATTTTGCTTGGTCATTGAATATACATCGCTTGATGGAGTTTGTGTACTCATACTTTATCATAATAATACCAGTATATAACTATTGGTAATGACTGGTAATTGTTGGTATTCAGGGGTTTCTAATCCCACACCTTATATAGATATCAAAAAAGCGGAAGACGTGTCAAAACCAGAAAACTATACTTTTGAAGAAATCTCAGAAGAATGGGAAAATTTTGAAAATAATATAATAGATTTTGTAACCAGATGCAAGTCATTCTTTGGTAAATCAAGATCTTTTCAATAACCTTCTATAACAACATCCAACAAAATTGAATTAAAGCAGACTATCCAAATTCAAACCAAAAATCTGGTGGAGATGATTCTAAATTATTTTTTGACAAAGAATTAGAATTGAAAAATAAAGTAATTCCAATAGAGCCCATAAGATATTTTATAGGAGATTGTTCCAGATAATTATGCCGAGGGGGAAAAGTTTTGGAAGTAACTAAAGGAAGCAACATTGACAGTATTCTGTTAGGGAAGTTTCAACAAGAAATATGGAGTAAGGTTCCTCATCTAGAAGAGAAACAAGGAGAAACAAAGGTGGTCAACACCACACCGCTGATTGATATTACTGAAGATTTGAAAGAATGTGCAAAAAATGTGTATAACCTGAATTTTGCCGATGTAGATCTAAAAGTCTTTGGCAAGTTTGATTCCAAATTATTAACAGGTTCAATTAAAGTCAGACCGGCAGTCCACATAATACATGATGCCATTATCACAGGGAAACTTAGAAGTGGGCAAACAATAATTGAAGCAACCTCTGGGAACTTTGGGATAGCCCTTGGACAGTTATCTAAACTAGGATTAAGTGTAGTTGCACTTGTCTCAAGAAGGCTACAAGAGGGGGTATTTGAGGAATTGCGAAATGAGAACATACGCATCATGGACCTTGACATGGATGTCTGCCCTGCTCCAGGAATGAAAGACAGTCCAAATATTTTAGCTGCAAAAGCAACTGCTGCAAATATTCGCTCACAATTATCTGAGCTTGGTTTTGATCCTGCCATTTTTGATAAAGCAAGCGATGAGATACAATCACTTTTAGCAAGCCAAGACATCATAAACTTGGCAAAGTTTCTTGCAAAGATTTACGATTGTTTCTGTCCACAGCAGTATGACAACGAATTGAACATTGATGTTCATAGAACGGTTACCGCACCTGAGATAGATCAACAATTACATGAAAAAGGAAATTCGCTAGCAGACTATAAAATCGTCTGCACCTTTGGCACTGGAGGTACGTCAGGTGGTTTGAGCAGATACGTATCTAAAAAATATGGCAAAAAATCACTGCATATAGTATTCCCACCTGCGGGCCAAGATGTTGCAGGAATTAGGACAAAAGACAAGGCATCTGGTTTAACATTATACGAACCTGAGACATATGCAGGACAACATGAAGTAGATTTTGAGCAGGCAAAACTTCTTCTAAAATTTTTTGTGGATAAAGGTCATGATATTGGAGAAAGTAGCGCTCTTGCACTTTATGCAGTAATACAAATGGCAAACTTTGGTGGGGGTGGAAAGTTCGTTGTAATTGTTGCCGATGGAATACAAAAGTACAAAAAGAATCTAAAAGACATGGCAAAGAAACAAACCCAGACTCAAGTCTCCCTGCAAGAAGCAATATCAAATATTGATGATTATGATAGAATAATCTGGATTCATACTCAGTACACTCCACGTGAAGAAGGAATAGAGTTAATTGCAAAATCACTGGGAGTAGATAAAACAAAAATCTCTGTACCAAAGGCAAAAACAGTAGAGCAACTATTAGCAACACGCCAAATTCCAGAGGATCTAAGTAAAGATTTGCAAGGGTCTAAAGGTAAATCATTGTTAGTTTGTATGGCTGGAAATACTTCGTTGATGGGTGTTAAAGTACTTGCAGGCCAAGGTGTTGTAACTGAGAGTTTAATCGGGGGAATAACAGAACTTCCTCAAGGAAAAGGTAGACAACTTTCTGAATTGATTAAAGAAGCTAGTGAATAATAACACATTCATTTTAAAAGAATATTTTGGCATCTACATTGAATATTGTCAAAAATCATAATCATGTGAGTGATTATGAATTTTTTGGGAAAGAAAAAAAAGGTTTAGAGAATATCTATTTTTGCTGAGGCGATGCCTGGAAAATTATAATGGCTATCACCTGCGGCATAAACATGGCATGCGGCAAATTGAGTAAATATAGGATGAGGAATTTTTGATGAAGGCACGATCTGAACACCAGAATCTGCCATGCCTTCTTCATCAACGGTATATGATACGTCAACATCACCTGTCCAGTGACCCAAATCAAATTGCCCTTGAGTTCCAGATACAAGACCGTTTACTTTGATTTGCCAATGCAGATTTCCTTCAACATCAAATTTTACATTACAAAATCCAGTTATTTCTTGTCCAGGGAATTGCTCATAATTTTGAACAAGAGAAATCTTTTCAGATGAGGCAGCATATGCAGGATCAGTTTGTATGGTTAGCATCATAATGCTTGTAAGAGCTGCTACGGTAGCTAGAATCATCATCATTTTTGAGTCCAATAGGAAAATTATAAACAAATTATTCTTAAGGCCATGTGTGTACTAGTTGTGTCTAACAAATATGGCGTAAATTATTGAAATTTAATTTCTTAGTCATAATCACATCAACTTGATAGTTATTGCCCAATTTGGTATGTCCACGCCTAGTTGAACGACAAAAAATTAGAAGTCAAAGATTTGAGCCAAAAATCCATTTCCCTTACGAGACACACTAAACTGGATTTTTGAGAATAATTAGAATCATAAAAAAAGTAAAGTCACAATGTTTTTTTCATATTGGTTGACTCTAGGAAATTTATAGAATCAAAGGAGAGGGATTATAGATTGCCTGAAGACAATGAAAAAACACTTCCTAAAGACTTGGATTCAGATTATAGCCTACCTGGTCGCTATGAGGAAAGCTATTTGGAGAATTTTGATGGTGAATCAATTAAGCCTAAACCAAAAAACAGGACAATTTTGGTAATTGCAGTGGCTTTTGTGATTGTCTCATCAGGATTCTTTTCATATTATTTTATGAATCAAAATGAGATTGATTCACGAATAATTAAAAATACCATCAATGTGGATCCTGAAAAAAAGCTACTAAGTCAATACGGGGTAGGTGAATTTGGAAGTGATCATGCGCATGCTGCAATCGTAGTTTTTGTGGATGGCGAGCAACTAAACTTTGGCCTGCAACAATTTCAGCTTTCAAGTAGATATATTCACTTTGAGAATCACAACCCATACATCATTCACAAACATGCAACTAGTGTTCCATTGGAGATGTTATTTGCATCATTTGGAATGAAGATTACATCAGACTGCATAATATTGAATTTTAATGAATTTGACGACATTAAAACTGGAAGATTCTGTGCAGGGCAAGACCAATCTTTGGTGTTTTATGTTAATGAAGAGGAATATTTTTCAGACATATCCCAATATGTGATTGAGGATAATGACCGAATACTGATATCTTTTGGTGATGCTGAGTCAATCTCAAAGCATCTGACATATTTGAAATCGTTGGAAATTTTTGATATTCCAAAAAAGACGCCAAATTATTCTGGAGATAATATCACTATCTAACTAGATTTTTTTACTCTTGTTAGATAAAGTAGGTTCATTTTTGGAGAATGAAAATTTTAAAAAAATAGCAGATATCACATGTTTACATTTTTCGAAAAGTATCAAGATGATGTTTCATCCGATAAATTAATTCACATAATGGGCAGATTCTAGAAGTATCATCTATCTTAATGGAACACTCGATCTGTTTTGTACACAGTTTGGGCATTCATTAAACCCCCTCATAAAACTAGAATGAACTTAGAATATTTAGTTTCATGTCAGTTGGATTTTTTTCATACTAAATTTGATTTAAGAAATTATTTTTATCCTCCGTATATTTTATTTACAAATGATTTGTTTTTTAAGATAGGTTGAAAAATATTTCAAAAATCCTTCTCATTGTAATTCCAGTCATAATTATTTTGTCCCTCTTTGCATCTGACCAGCGTAAAGAAGCAGAAAAAGAACCATATTACAAATTAGGATTATCCGGAATTGAAGAGCAATATGTAGTTGGTGAAGAATTAACATTTTCACTGTTTCTTAATGGATATGGAAGTGAATGCGGGTCTTATGAGGTACAAGTTAAAAAAGAAAATAAACAAATTGATGGTAGATCAATAGATATTGGTTGCACCGAAGAGATCAGCAAAGATTTTGAATTTATTAATATCGACATTACAACCTTGGAATTAATTCTAACCGAATCTGGGGAGTATATTGTAACAGGTGAATTTTCAAATAAGGAGGGCAAAAAGTTTCAAGAAGAAAAGACTTTCACAGTGACTTGAAATTCAGGGTAAAGAGAAAATGAAAACCAGCCTTTTTGAAATCTATTAACCATTCAAAAAATCATCTGTAAAAGAATGGATCACTTTTTACTGACAATTTACAATATTGTTAAAACCTAGGCACAAATGATGTTGTAATATTAAACCAATTTGGTAAATCCCGATACGAGTATTGTATTTAGTTTAGATCTCAACAATATTTGGAATTATTTTATTCTGTATCGAAGTATGGCTAAAACTGAATTATCAAGATCTAGTTTTTTGATGATTTTTGGAGAAACTGCAAACTCTATTTTAGATGATGTATGTTCTGCAATCTCCAACATTTTCATTATTTTCTTGAATTGAAAATTGGTGTGATAGTCTGCTGAAACTATTAGCGTATCTACTGCTCCAATTTCCAAGGCATTGTAAATAACATCGTTTCTTTTTGCAGTTAGTCCTTCTTTAACTAGTTTTTCGTATTTTTCAATAATTTCTGTAACATATTTTCTTCTATGCTGATACAGATGATGGATTAATTTCTCATGAACCTTATTTAACGGAGTAGAAAAAGACAAATTCTCTACAAATCGACATTTTTTTACCAATTCTGAATCAAGTTCGCCATAAAATTCTGTTTTGGCAGGACCATTTCCTCCCAACAATATTAGATCAGAATTTGAATCCATAGTTTTTACTTTGTTTGCAACTTTTTTAAAGAAAACATGAATTTTGGTTTGTCTTGCTCTTAGGAACCTTCCTTGACTCTGTCCCCCTTTTCTATGTCGTCCTTGTAAATCAATTCGGAGTTTAGCTTCTTGAATTATCTGACTTCCATGAAATTTCTGTATTTTTGCAGATTTTTGATCCAGTGTAACTAACAAAACATCATAATTAGTTTTGAGAACGTCACAAAATGGCTTAATGTATGGTCTTTTATCTACCATGTAGATGTAAGGTAGTTTTTTTGAGGTTCCAATTTCTTTTATGCTTACTTTACCATTTTTTATCCATCCAAAAATACATAGAGTTTTTGTAAACTTGCCTGCAGAAGAGGGATTCTCTTTAAGATATCTAATTCTTTTTTCAATTTCTGATTCTATTTTCTCAAATGGCTCTTTCCTCTTTGTTTCCTCTAGTAAAGATATGGTGTCGCCTCCCTTGCCATAAGGATAATAGACAGATACGCATGCAGAGTCAATCTGTTTTACCTCATGGAGGAATCGGTTTAGTGATAACCATTCAGATGATGAGATCTCAGAAGATGGAGGATTATTTTTCACAAGTTTTGTTTTTTTCTTTCGTAAATAACTAATGCGTTTCTTTGATGCTTTAACATATTTTAATCAGAAAAACACTATTTCTGGCAATACAAAATTAACTCATTAAGAAAGAATGACCATCCCTTGTTGTGTTCCTCTAAGCTTGCTGGACCTTCTTCCTTACCCGTAAATCCTGTATGTGTTAACATTAATCTAGTTTTATTATTACTTACAGGTTTCAATTCCCATGTCACAATAGTTTCAGGAAAGTCAAAAAACATAGCCCATTGCCAAGTATGTACAAGTTTTTTATTCAGAACAATCTCAAGAACTCGCCCTTCATTGATAAAATCTCTGTCCATTTTCATTTTAGGCTTTTTTGAATCTTTTAAAAATGAAATCTTGAATTTACCACCAACTTTTGGTTCCAATATCGCAACATCTGGAAACCAATTGGTAAGCTTTTTTGGATCTGAAATTGCATTAAATACTATCTCTTGTGAAGCATCTATCTCAATTTCTTGTTTGATTTCATTTTGTGTCATTTTTTTCTAAATTACTGAGTTAAATTGACAAAAATTTGTTTTGCAGCAATAAGATTATTTTCCAAATCATAAGCTAAGGCATAAAGCATCGCAGTGGAGCTATTTGGAAATGTAGTGACATTGTTGATAGTGACACTATTTTCAGAAGTAGATTCCACAGTATTTGGAAAACAACTGACGCATCCTATTTTGTAAGAAGAAATATTTTCATCCACGTTCCAAGTAATTTGAACTGTGGCCGTGTTATTGGCATAATCCAAAACAGATGTTTGAATGTTTTCTAGGGGGTCAGCATATGCCATCCCCACGCTAAACATAAACAATGGAAGTAAGAAAACAAGTTTCCTCATTAGATAATCTGGTGCTTATTTTATCTTTTAACATTTACTATCAAAATTTAAGCAGAGTTAAGCATAAAATCAATAATGGTTCCAATTTTTGGCTTCATTCTAGGAATAAAACACATGATCCATTCAAATCTAATTAAAATTCAAGTTCCCTATTTTTGTTCAAGATTAGAATCTGGAGGATATTGTGACTTTAAAACTTCAAGCATTCTATCAATGAATTGTTTAACAAGAGATAAGATGTTTGTATAGTATCTTTTTGGGTTTTCATAATGAGCAGAGTCCCAAAAAACAGAAGGGTGATCATCATCTGAAATTTTTACTCGCAAATAATTTCGTGGTTTGTCTTTACCTCGTTTTCCTGCATTTTTTAAAAGAGAGTCATAAGATTCCAAATTTTGTTGATTTCTAATCTCCCACAATCTACTACTTACCCGATTCCAAAAATGTTGGTATTTCACTTGACCTCTACTTTCGTATTCAGCATGAAATCCAATTATGTCATAGCCGTATCGGTTAAGACCATCATTAAATTCTTGATCAGAAATTATTTTTTCTTCATGGATGGGTTTTTGAAAATATTTTTGAAATTCTTCAATCATTGCCTTTGCTTCATCTGTATGCTTCTCCTCAAGTGCCTTGAGAATATCTAATGGATGGATTTGATTAGGAAGCAACCCCAAATTGAGTTTTTTATTAATTTCGGCAAAAACCAAGTCCAAGGATCCATTTGCATAAAACAAAAATCCATCCATGGCAATCTCAGTGGCGATTTTATCTTTGGGGAAAATATCTAATGGAATCGAAGTGGGTATTTTATCCAAATTTATTTCAGCATAAAATAGTCTATACTGGATAGAGTCAATTAAGAGGTTTCTCTCCTTATTTGTATTCAGACCTGATTCCATTTTGATTTTTTTTAAGAAAACTAGATTAAAATCAGTTTTGTTAATTTTTTCTGTTTTTAGCACTCAAAGTAATTGTACGTGTTAAAATATTTTGAAAATAAAAAAAGAAGCTAGTTGCTTCCAATGAGAAATATTACACTTGCAGTGGTAGTGATATCTTGGTCTGAAGAGAATACAGGTGTAGAGGATTTGAATACTGCATCTTCTGCAAATGCCCCTGATGCACTAAATACAGGCATGGGTGGAGGCATTCCAAATTCAGACAAAGTAACTGCCTTTACTCCAATAATTTTATGATCTAGAGGAGATAGTGCATTTTCTGCTTTCTTTTTTGCATTAAGAACTGCTTTACCTAAAAGATCATCTTTTACATCAAGTTGTTTTTGTGGAGAGAGAGTAAAAGATACGTTATCCACCCTATTTGCTCCAGAGGAAACTGCACCATCAATAATGTCTGCTGCTTTGTCAAGTTGACTAGTTTCTACAGAAATGGTATTAGTCACACGATACCCAATTAGCTCTTGAGTGTATTTTTCAGTGACAGGATCTCGGTAGTTGTCATAAATTGGATAGATGCTGATTCTCGAGGTACTGATTTCATCTTCAGAAATTCCTAAAGATTGTATGGCATCTACAATTGATGTCATTGATTCAGAATTTGCAAACAATGCATCCCTTGCTAATTTTTCTTGATTTTCAACTCCAAAGGTGATCACAAGTAAATCAGGCTCTACAGAAGTAGTAGCAACACCTACCACGGAGATTACCTTTTCACGGGAAGGGAAAGGAGTTGTTTCTGCTGCTGCTTGATTTTCTGCAAGTGTTGTAGCTACAATAAATGCCAGAACAATAATTATTCCTGCAAGTGTTGAAATTACTACTTGTTTGTTCATAAGTATATGATTAAAAATGAGTATTTATGAAATGCGTAATGATTATTAGAATTTTTGAATTATTAAAAAATTGTTTATTTAAATAACAAAATCATAATCAACTAACATTGGGCCTTAGAGATATCGGATTAAAAGAGGAATATCGTTCAGATAAAGACGATATTGTAGCAGAATTTTTCTTTCCGTGTCTTAGTCATTGTATAGAATATGATAGATGTGTGGATTTTTTATCAATTCAAACATTGGCTACCATTGCGATGGCGTTTGATAATTTCTCTTCAGGAAAAGCAAAAGTACGAATGGTGACGGGACACAGGTTTAAGAACTTAGATCTTAATATTTTGACCAAACTTTTTTCTGAAAAATATACCAAAAGATTTGATGGGAGTCTAATCAAAGACACAAAAATCCAAAAACTCCAAGATATTGTAAATAATGGCCAAATTGAGCTAAAAGTTGCCATTCCAAACTCAGAGCAAATTACAAATTCATTTTCCGAGAGAATTGGACTGTTTTTGGATGAGCATGATCAAATGGTTGCATTTACAGGAACATCAAAAGAATCATTTTCAAATCAAACCCGTGATTTTGAGTCCGTAGACGTTTTTACTTCTTGGAACGATAAATCAAGAGTAGATAGGAAAAGAAAGGATTTTCAAGAATTGTGGGAAAACAAAACAAAGTATGTCGATGTTTATGATTTTTTGTATGCAGAAGAAAATAGCTTGCTAAAATTCTCATCTGAATGGGCTTACAATGTTTAAATCTTGAAGGACTCTTCCACGCGGGCTTTGTTTTCGTAAAAATTCATTCTGTTAATTTTGTAATAGATTACTTCCCCTCTTCTTTCTATTACTGCAATAATTGGTTCTTTTCCCATTTGAGTAATTTGTTCAACTTTTTTCTGAAGATTTCCCATCTTTTCTTGTTGACCTTCATTGAGACCAAATATTAAGAACTTTGCTCCCTTTTCACCGAAGTGTCCTCTTTCGTAAACTCGAAAGTCAGAACCAAACCCAAATCCATCTTTTACCACATAACCTCGATTCCTCAAATCCCTATATATCAAAAATTTAGTAAGTGCTTCTGGATCTTGCTTCTGACAGATATTCAGAAGATCATCAAAATTAATTTTTTTCTTGCCTTTCTTTAGAATTAATCTATCAGAATAAAGCAGATACAAGGATTCAAAAAATTTTAAAAGTAATTTACCATTTTCAATTTCCCCATATCCTTTGAGTTCAAGTTCATGAATCATATCCTTATTAGAAATTAGAGTTTGATCGAAAATCAATTCACCTTCAACTAGAGGAGTTTCTTCCATAATGAAGATAAAATTACATGATTTCCATATTTATGTTGACAAAGTCGATGGTTCTCCAAATGGGGCTATAGACAAAAGACCTAGATTTAATTAATTTTGATAAAATTATACCACAATAATCTCAGGTTTGTACGATTCTTGTGATGGCAAACCGCCATTCCCAGGATCTATCTTTTGTTTTGGATTCAACGTCGTATCATGATGACATAATTTGTTGCATATTGGGCAAAATTTTCTATCCAGTACTATACATTGACAAATATGATTTTTCATATAAGCCTGTGCAGCAGGATTCCACTCACCCGTTCCATTGCAATAGACACATACGTAAGATGAAGATTTTCCCTCTCCTTTACAAAAGTCACAAATGTCATCTTTCATGTTGACTCATCGCCCTTACTATAACTGCCATAATGTCAATATATTTGCAGATACAAAAAGATAGTTCAAGTCCTAATTTCCACAAAATCTTTGTGATTATGGTTGTCTAACCGTTAAAATATGGGCATTTTTGTTTTAGGATATCATGCATGGTGCCAATTATCGAGATGGAAAAGGTCAAGTATTTACAAGAAAAGAATACATCAAAGGTAAACCACAGATAAAAATTGCAAAATTCCAAGGTGGAAAAAAAGCGATTTATGAATATTGTGTTCAATTGCTCTCAAATGAAAAAATCCAAATTAGACACATGGCCATTGAATCATGCAGATTATCAGCAAATAAAACATTAGAAAAAACCACAGGAGAACAGGGATATTATACTAGATTACGAATTTACCCACACAACCTTCTTAGAGAAAACAAACAGATTGCAACTGCAGGTGCAGATAGAGTTTCAGAAGGAATGAGAAGATCATGGGGAAAAGCAACTAGCCTAGGAGCCAGAGTCCGTCAAGGGCAATGTATTATGGAATTATATGTAAATGCCCCACATGTAGAGGCTGCAAAAAAAGCACTAAAAGGTGCAAGTGTAAAATTACCAGGAACACCAAAGATCATAGTACTTGAACACGGAAAATTATCACCATAAATTTTCAAAACTAGATTTCTTACTCTTTACCAATTCAACAAATTCTTGAAATTCTTTTTCTGTGGGTTCACGATTTAGAATTCTTTTTGATTGATAGTAAAATGCATTGTAAATTCTACCTACAATGATTCCAAGAACAAATGATTTTGAATTATCTATACTTGAAAGGGAAAAAATAATTTGTTTAATTTCATTTTTGTTGGAAATAGTTTCTTGAATTTTTTCTTCGATTTTATTTTTTAGAATTTTATCCATGACTTTTATGGTATGAAATAGTTAAAAACAGTTTAATAGCCAAATTCGTTTCTCATGATCGTTGCAGTTATAGTACAGTCTGGTTAGTACTCGTGCTTGCCAAGTACGTGACCCGGGTTCAAATCCCGGTAACTGCACCACTCATCTACCATCAGATTGTTTCAATCCTCTTTCGATGATTTCAAGCGCATCTTCTGCCTTTTCAGGTTTAGGTAATTGAATCATAAACACATTATCCTTTCCATATGAAGATTTTGGAGATGATAAAGCTAACATGGATGTTTTTGCAAGAGATTCAAAAAATAAAATATCCTTATTTGCATTTACTAGTATTTTTTCTACAAATCCACCTTGAGAAAACGTCAATGCAATTTCAACAAAAACATGACCAACTCCGTCTTGTAATATATTAAGATCTGTGTTTATCGAAAGCGCTTTTCCTGCAACTTTTGAGAGGATTTCATCGTATTTTTTTTCCTCAAAAATAATACAAGGGACCGGTTTACCATCAAAATCAAAAATAGTAATTCCCTCATGAACTTGCTGGAGTAATTTCCTGAGTTCTTCAGACATCTTTTTCTTGCAAAGCTGGAACTATTTTGTCACTTGCTTTTACCAAAAATGGCGAAAGAAAAGCAGTTACTATAGAAATGACACCAATTAAAGGGAATAAAAATGCGCTAACCGCTCCAATGTCTACTCCAGTTTTAATAATTACAATAGAAAATTCACCTCGTGGGGCAGCCAGTGCAAAGGCAGAGCGAAGTGATTTCCCACGTTTTTGTCTGAACAGGAAATTTCCAATCATATTTCCGCCAAACTTCATTCCAGTTGCAACGGCAATTAATGCTATGGCAATGTAGATATAATTTCCAAGTTGAGAAACATCCATCAAAGCACCCACAGAGATAAAGAAAATTGCAACAAACATGTCTTTGATTGGACTGGATAAAATTTTAGCCACCTCAGAAGATTTGGAATCTGCGACAAGCACTCCTGCCAAAAATGCTCCAATTGCTACTGACAAGCCCACTATATTGGCTAAAAGGGCATAGCCAAAGCAAACTCCTAGAACACTCAAAAGAAGAATTTCACGATGTTCTGTTGCTGCCACTCTATCAATTAAGGGCGGAATTATTCTGATCCCAACAGTAAATGTACCCACAATTAATCCCGTTGCCACTAAAACTACAACCAAAACTGACTCTATTGAAACAGACCCCACTAAAGCAATAGATTGTAACGATGAAATTAGAATTACAGCAATGACGTCTTCTACAATCAAAATACCTAAAACAAGAATTGAGGATTCTTTTTTGATTCGGCCCATATCCTCAAAGATTTTCACAATAATTGCAGTACTAGAAATTGAGAGTGCAGCAGATATGAATAACGCATCCATAAAGTTCAAGCCAAGTGCAGTTGCAGAATAAAACACCACCCCCAATGTAGAGACTAATCCAATAGTACCCACACCAATTGCCACTCTGCCAATACTTTTGATTTTAGCATATGGAAACTCTATTCCGATTACAAAAAGTAGTAAAATCACACCAATTTCAGCAAACAAGTTCAAAGCATCAATATCAGATAAAATTCCCACACCACCAACAGTATTAGACGAAGGACCACCATCAGGAAGTATCCAAGACCATAAAGGAGATAACGGACCTATCAGCATTCCTGCAAAGAGATAACCAATAATCAGAGGTTGTTTAATTTTAAAAAAGGCAAGCGTTACTATTGCACCTATTATCATGATAAAAGCTAGATCAGTTACAAATGTAGTATGTGAGAGTTCTGGAGTAATTTGCTCAATCACACTTGAAACAGTTTGATTCAATGATTGTTGAATTCCACCAGAATCAATCTGCAAAGCATAATTTTGCATGATATCAATGAACAAATTTGTTTAAAAACAGTTGTGCTTCTAAAACGATTGTATAGTTTAGGCTAGAATGATTTGTAAATGTGAAAAGTCAATCAAACAGAGCAGTTTATGTTTTTAAAATTCTATTATATTTTGAAGGTCTTTATGCCCAGTAATCGTGGTTTAATCGCAGAATGATGAGTAGGTCAGCTGAAAACAATGTAGAAAAATGACCTGGGGTATCTGACTGCGTAATCGGTAATTGTAAGATTACCTGAGTATTAATAGTACGGTACTATACCGTACTGTATGATTCAATGTGAATATTGTCCCATGGGATTTATTGAAACGGCAAACGGTCTTGTCGAAAAGACCTTTCATGAGTTACTACATGCGCCAAATGTTGTCAATAAGTAACTCTTTACATTTTTTATTTTAGACCCAACTTTTTTATCATAATATTTTCATTTCAAAAGACATGGTAAACAAACCATCAAAGAAGATTGTAAAAACATCTAGTCAAAAAACAAAAATGCCTATCAAATCAAAAATTGTAAAAAGAGAGCCATCCCCAATGGCTATTTTAAAAAAAGTGGCAACTGTTTCAGATTCCACCAAAGCACTACAAAAAGAGATCAAAGCAATGTCTAAGATTTTTGGTGACAATCAAAAAATTTTGGTGTCTATGAAAGGAATGATTGATGCTCTTACCTCTACACTAGAAAATATACAAAAACAGTCCAATCGATTGAACATAGTTGAAGACGATTCTCAGAAACTCTATGCAGGATTAAATCAAGTAAGAACACAATCAAATTTAATTACAAAAATTAATGATCAAACATCTAAACTTCAAGAAGAAGTAAACAAAATAAATCAAATACAAACGTCAGCCCCCAGGCCAGAAGAATTATCTCAGCAAGTTGAAGAAAGCATGAATTCAATCCGCAATAATTCTCAAATGATTATCAAAATTGCCCAAAGAATTGACGAGGTAAGAGATGATTTACGTAACATTTCAGGTAAGACAGATTCAGTATTAAATATCAGCCAAGAGATTGAAGGTCTAAAAAACACTATTCAAATAATTTCTGGAAAAACTGATAGTATTGAATCATCATCACATACAATCTCAGATCTAAAAAAAGAACTAAGTCGGATTATAGAGAGAACAGAATCTTTTTCCAATTTGAGTTCTGAGCTTGATACCATAAAAACAACCATTAATTCAATTTCAGGAAAAGCCGAGAAAATAGATTCGCTTGGAGGTGTAATTGATGGCCTAAAACAACAATTTGATACCGTGGCTGCTAAAACGGATTCTGTAATTAGTTTAAGTTCTGAACTAGAATCCATCAAAAATGAAATAAACTCCCTTGCAGGAAAAACTCAGATCATTTCTGATTTTGGTGGAAAAATAGATAAAATTGAGACTGAAGTTGGCACCCTATCACATAGAGCAGATTCTACTGCATTTGTGGGCGAAGGACTAAAATCAGTTCAAGAAGACTTTGTAGATTTTAAAAATAATGTGTTTGAAAAAACAAACACGATTGAACAAAAGGTATCATCAATTAATGAAATGCTAAAAACACAAGATGCATTATCAGCAGAGTTTCATAAAAAAACAGACAAGGTATTTCAAGAATTACAATCAGTCAAAAATGTCACAAACAAGGTATCCACAGATACATCAAAAGAGATGATGGCATTACTGAAACTCTCAGAATATCAATCAAACATAAGAATGATAGCAGAATCAAAGTATGGGGAAGTAAAAGATCTTGAAAGTATGGCGTCTCAGACAGCCAACATTGTAAATCTATTTGATAGATTATCAATAGAAGCAAGTAGCAACATCCCATTACCGCATGAAGTAAGACAGTGGGCCGTAAGTAAGATTCTTGATTGTGCAGATAAATGGGAAATTAGATTTAGCGATGTATTTTCAATTTTGACTGATTCTATAGGACGAGATCTGTTAAAAGAATCAATCAGAATTCAGCAAATAAGAGATATCTATGGCATTAGAGCAGTAGATGAAATTAGAAAGGATCTAAATATATCCTAAATTCCAGATGTTTCATCAAAGGTAGTTAATTGATCTTTCTTTCGTTTAAGGGCTGCAAATATTCCAATTATCACAGCAATCCACATTGTACTAAAAACAATATTTGATACGCTTACGTACATGTAAGGAGTCGCATCCATAATGTTTTCTTTAAGAATTGTAGCTTGAGCGTTGATATCTAAAATTCCTGTATGATAAGCGGAGCTGTCTTTAGGAATAACTGAAATTTTTTCAATGCTTACACTCATGGAATCTACGGCGTGCTCGATTCTAAGAAAATTTGTCGACTCTGTTGGAAATATCCAAACTGGGTTTTTTCCGACAAGTTCGCCGGCAGCGTTTTGTGTTTCTGCCATATTATTATTTTCCATTACTAATGCCAAATCTTGTTTTATTTCAACTAAATGAGCCTGAATTGCCACAGTATCTGAGGATCCAACTATTCCATCCATATGACCTCGCATTCGGTCAAGTGGGTAAATATCAGCATTGTAACCATAAATCGCCATAAAACCCCCAAAGACAATAATTGCAGCCATTCCAATCATGGAAAGTTTGTAAATCTTATTTGCCATTTTTTCGTCCTTGGTTAAAGCTCGTATTGGGATGGATTTATTTCTTTTAAATCTAGTATGAGAGAAACTCATGAATGCGATGAAGAAAAAGCCCACTGTTTGAAGTCCTATAATTGGTACAAAAATAGGATTGTTTGAAAATATAGAAATTAAAATTCCCATAATCCCGTAAACGCCGAAAAAGATTTCAAGTAAAGTGGTTTTCGTAAATGGTAAATTGTATGCTTTATCTCGCCAATTATCTTGTTTGTTTATAATTCCATATTTTGGAGTTCTCAAAAATTCATTCTTTTTTCCAAATATGGCATCAAATACTGCGACAGTGTTGTTTACTGACATTCCAGCATTATAAACAAGTAATGATGGTAAAATTTTGGCTTTGGATTTCCAAGATTTGTTATACATTTTTTGAATTATCATAAGATATGCTCCAGGACCCATCGCAAGATATGTTGCAATAGTTAAGGCAGGAATAAAGCTAACAACATAGAGATTGATGTTCCCAGCTAAAAGAATAGGTAATGCTAGAAATTGAATTAGCATTAATGGATAAACTATATGACGTGTTAATTGAATAAAGGCCTGAATTTTTGCCTCAATTGCAACTTTTCTTTGAATTGCAAGTCCTCCAAGAAGTTTGATTGCACATTGTATTGATCCTTTAGCCCATCGAAATTGTTGTCGTTTAGCTGCATTCATTTGAACTGGAAGTTCTGCATCAACTACGATATCAGGTAAGAAAACACATTTCCATCCTTTCATTTGGGCCCTATAGCTCAAGTCTAAATCCTCTACCAATGTTGCAGTATGCCACCCACCGGCATCTTCAATACAGCTGCGTTTCCAAATTCCAGCTGTCCCATTAAAGTTCATAAATAAATGAGAATTGCTTTTTGCCTTTTGCTCAATTAGAAAATGAAAGTCAAGACTCAAGGCTTGAGCCCTAGTAATTGATGAATAGTTTTCATTTACATGTCCCCATCTGCATTGGATTAGACCAATATTTGGTTTGGAAAAGTGTGGAATTGCTCGTTTTAGAAACCACTCTGGAGGGATAAAGTCTGCATCAAAGATTGCAACAAATTCCGTATCGGTGGTTTGCATTGCATGCTTAAGTGCTCCTGCCTTGTACCCCTTTCTAGTACCTCGTCTTACGTGTTCAATTTGAAATCCTTGTTTTTTGTAATCACTTACGGCATTAGCTAAAAGTTCAACAGTGTCATCATCAGAATCATCTAAAATCATAATCTTCATTTTTTCTTTAGGATAATCCAATCCGCATACAGCATCAACTAAGCGCCTTGCGACATATTTTTCATTATAAATTGGAAGTTGAATGGTAACAGAGGGAGTCCCCAGATCTATAGTAGTCAAAACTTCTTTTCTTCGTACAGAAAGAAAAGTCAGATAGTAAAAGTTGAGTGTATAAGCAGAGATGATAATAGCAGAGATGATAAATAGATCAAATACAAATTGGCTGAAAGGGTTAATTGCCATTGCCTAGATTTCCAATCTGCTTGTTGGCTATTTATACTTGCAAACTTTACGATTTATTTCTGTTCAAATATTTTAATTGCCGACGGTGGACATACACCTTCACAAGCAAGACAGAAAATACAATCTGGTTCTTTTGACATTAGAGGTTTTTTATCAGATGCAACGTTACCAGGAGTGTCAAACCACTCGTAAACCCCAACAGGACATGCTTCAATGCATGCACCATCTGCAATACAAATATCATAATCTACGGATACAAATTCGCCCCATACTCCCATTTGCTTATTGTCTGCACCACGTCTTCCCCATGTTTTGATGGCATATCCTGATGCACTAAATGCAGATGTTGCCCTCATTTTAGATTTAAACTCAACATCAATTGGGCCTGATTTTGGACCATCAAGTTCAGGAATGGCAGGTCCACTATCATCTCCACTAATCTCTTCTACAGGTTTTGGCTTTGGCTTGGCATCAAGAACTATTTTTGCCAAGGGAGTCATCTCTTCTAACTTTTGAGTCGCTTGTAGTTCAGACATCTTTTCATCTTTGATTATAGAATCAATCATCTTATCTGCCAAAATTGTATTTCGTAAAATAGTATCAATAATCATTTTTGCAAAATGATCTGCTTTTTTCCTATAATCTTTAACCCATTGAGGATCTCCAAATTTTTCTATTGGGAATATTTGATAGATAATATCAACAACTTCTCCTGTAACAATTTCTACTGTAACAGATAGTTCAACTTCTTCATAGCCCTTGGCATCAGGATCAGTCATATTTTGTTCCTTCCAGCGATATGTAGCGAAAACTCTATCTGCATAAGCATCCATTTCAAATGCCTTTTTCAAGCCATCATGAACAGATTTAATCTCTACTGGATCTTCTAGAGTAATTGGTAATCTATAAAGTCCTAATTTGAAACCATGTAGAGGGTACACTCCGCGCTTTGCAGTTGGTGCCTCCATTGACCAAACTCGATCTTTTAGAAGTAACGACATTTGGTTTCAGTACATCGGATTTATTTAAAAAGGTTATCTAGTCATCGTCAGGACAGGTAAGTTCACGGAGTTCAGTGTACTTTTTATCCATAGCCTCAGCATGTCCTGAAACTTGATTTAGATCAAATTGATTTTTTGAGAAATACCAACGAATTGGAACCCAATGACCTATGCCATCCATATCATGAATCATTCCTTTATCTGCCTTGACGTTTAGTTTTTCATCAATTGATGTTTCCTTTACAGTAAGACCTCTTTTGGTTTTATCCTCCATTATGATATCTGAGTCACCGTCTTTAATGTAGTAAAAGGAACCTTTCTTTAAAATTGGAAGGTCTAAAAGCAATTTATTTTTCCACAGGGTTTCCTATCATGTTACCCCACTCAGTCCATGAACCATCATAGTTTCGAACTTTGGAATAACCAAGTAAGTATTTTAGAACAAACCAACTGTGAGATGACCTCTCTCCAATTCTGCAATAACATATAACGTCTTTATCTGGTGTGACCCCTTTTGGTTCATAATTTTGTCTAAGTTCATCTACAGATTTGAAAGTTCCATCCGCATCATTGACCGCAGTTGCCCATGGAATGTTATTTGCTCCAGGAATATGCCCACCTCGTTGAGCATGCTCCATTGGATATTCAGGTGGCGCAGTTATTTCTCCTGTGAATTCTGCAGGAGATCGTACATCAACCATAACAGTGTCCTCTTTACCTAAAGCTCTGCTCACATCAAACAAGTAAGCGCGAAGTCCCTCATCAGGAGGTTGTGCTACGTATTTGGTTGATTGAAGTTGGGGCTCCTCAGAAGTATATTCTTTATTTTCCAATTCCCATTTTTTTCTTCCGCCATCCATGATTTTGAGATTTTCATGTCCGTAGATTTTAAAAATCCAAAAAACAAATGCTGCAAACCAATTATTAAAATCACCATAAAGAATCACTTCAGTATCTGCAGTAATACCATTTTTTGACATTAATGCCTCAAATTGTCTTTTATTGATAATGTCTCTTGTTATAGGATCATTGATATCTCGTTTCCACCAGATTAAGCTAGCACCTTTGATATGTCCTTTTTGATATCCATTTACTGGATCATAATCAACTTCAACTAATTTTCTATTTTCGTTTGGAGGATTTTGAAACATCCATTCTGTATCAACTAAGACCTCAGGGTGTGCGTAACTCATATTATTTCATGAACTTGGTTTCATACTTATTTGTTTTTCCAAAAAGATACCTCAAAAATATCATTTTTAAGTAAATAAAAATCAGAAGAACTGATTGAAACTAAACAAAGTTGCAATTGTCAGTAAGGTAGGTTCAAAGGAATCTGAAGAAACCGCCAAAGACGTTGCAAAGAAATTTCTTGCAATAAAATCCATAGTTTACACCATTGCCCCAATTGAAGTAGAAGGTGCTAAAAAGATCGAGTCATTGGAAGAGTTGAAAAAAGAAAAATTAGATCTCGTGGTAACACTTGGAGGGGATGGAACAACTCTTAGAGTCTTCCGACATTTAGATAATGATACACCCATCCTTACAATAAATGTAGGAGGAAACAGAGGAATACTTGCCGAAATTACGATTGAAGAAATAGACGAAGCAATAAATCAAATTTTAAAAGATAATATCTTTTTAGATAAGAGAATTAGAGTTGTGGCCTCTTGTGGAGGCAAAGAATTTCCTCCAGCTTTAAATGAAATTTATATCAATAGAACAAATCTTACTAAAACAGCCGAAATTGAAATTAAATTCCAAAATGACACAGTTAAACAGAAAATGGATGGAGTGATTATCGCAACTCCAAGTGGCTCAACAGGTCATTCATTTTCATTAGGCGGCCCCATACTCCACGAAAGTCTTAATGTTTTAATCATCACTCCCGTTGCCCCAGTGTATAGATTAGAATCAATTGTAGTACCAGATGATCAAATAGAAATAATATCTTCTCATGATTGCAGCATAGTTATGGATGCACAAGTTGTAAAATCTGCAGGATATGAAGAACCAATCATTATTAAAAAATACAAAAAACCCGCAGTCTTTGTAAGATTAAAGAAACGAGGACTGAGACAGATGAGTAAACTTGGATTTTAGAATTTTAGATGCTAGCGCATTTTATGCTGGAATTCCATTTGGGAGTTCTAATGATTGTTACACAACATCTCTAGTATACGACGAAATAAAACATATCAAGAAAAATCAGGAAGTTTTAGAAACACTACTAGAGACTAATAGATTAAAAATCAGAGATCCAGATAAAAAATACACAGAGACAGCCATCAAAGTCGCCAAGAATACTGGAGATTATCAACAGATGTCAAAACAGGATTTATCAATTATTGCATTATGCATTGATCTTAAGGGCGAAATAATTACAGATGATTTTGCAATTTCCAATGTTGCAAAAAATTTAGGGTTAAAAATTTCACCCGTTATGACCAGCGGTATTAAAGATGTAGGCACATGGGTACATTATTGTCCCGGTTGCCGCTCTAATCATAAAAGTGGTAGAGAATGCCCTGTGTGCGCAACCCCTCTCAAGAGGAAATTACTCAAGAGGGAAACCTTTGCCGTGCCATTCAACGAATGAGCCATCATAGAGTTTAACATGGTCATATCCTGCAATGAGTAGCTGAAAAAAAAGACTGGACGCCCTATGCCCATGCATGCAATAACAAACAATTTCAGAGTCTTTGGAGATGCTATTTTGAGAAAATATATTTTCCAAAAAATCTTTATCTCGAAACAATTTTCCATCATAACTGATACCTTCTGTAAATGGGATTAATTTTGAATTAGGCAGGTGTCCCATCATAAATTCTTGTGGTGTCCGAGCATCCAACATTACAAAATTGTTTATATTTTTATTTAGATCATCAGATTCTATTCTAATGTTAGAGGTAACTTTAGGATTAAAAGACAAAGACAGTGTAGACGATATTTTTTTTGTAAATTCAAATCCTTTTGTCTGCAATTCAGAAACATTTGCATCAAGAAGATGAGTATTTGCATGACCAAAATATAGAAGAGTCCATGCAATTCTGGCAGCAGAGGGATCCATTGAATCTCCAAGAATCAACACAGTTTTTGTATCATCAATTCCAAGAGAGCCAAAAAGAGAGGATAGTGTTTTCTCATCGCCAATTAAATTTGAACCGTATTGATCAAATTTGATTACTTGTTCTATTGTTAATGATTGAGAATTTGGCAGGTGTCCATAAAGAAACATTGTCTTTGGTCTTGTATCTAAAATGACAAGATTTTGATCAGATAGATTATTTTTTAGCCATTCAATTGAAACTAACACTATTGATTCAGATTTTTTAATTTATTTAACGGTATCAGGAGTCGTGTAATGTTTTTTGGTTTGATTTTTTTAAAAATTTACTTTCAGATTCCAACATTTTCTTTATTTTTTTTGAACGAGCTTCACCAAGGCCCTCAACTTTAGCAAGTTCGGAGGTTGAAGCATTAAGTGCCTTTATTGGAGAGCCAAATTTTTCCAACATTCTAGTAGCAAATTTTTCTCCCACTCCTGGAAGACTACAAAGAGAAGATAGCTGTTGTTTTTCTAAATCATTGGATTTTCTAATTTTTTTCAAAAATGGACCTTTCTGAGACTCTTTTCTAGAACACATTGATACAAGTAATTTTGCCGTATGAGCAGCACTAGGAGTGGGAATAATTGGAATTTTAAAATCAATGGCAACAGTAGATAAAGCACCATAAAACACTAGAGGGTTTTCGGCTATCTCTTCAATTTCATCAACGTTTCCTTCCATCAAAACTATAGGAAATTCAAAATTTTCCTTCAGTCTTGTGCATTGATCAAACAATCGGCCATCAAAAATAGAAGACAGTAGGTCTCGAATACTTTTTCTTTCCACTATAGTCTCAGGAGCTACAATATAATCACCAACTGGAAGAGTCTTCATCTCTACATTCAGGCCAATTGATTTGAGAAGATCAGGTATGCCACTTTTTCTTTCTCGTTCATCTACAACTATTCGTAAATTTTCTAATTTCACCAAATCTTATTCCAGTAATTTGTTAATATCTTATTTGAAATTATTTGACTCTTACTTTCTAGGATTATCAGGGGGTGATCTTCCTTCTGACATTGACGCTCCTGAAGGAGTTTCACTTTTCATCATTTCTGTGATTTTAGTCTCTTGTTCTTTTAAAGTCTCTTTTAGTCTACCTTCTTGTTTTTCAAGAACTACAGAACGGGTTTTAGTCAGTTCTTTTTTTTCTTCAAGTTCTTCAATGAGTTCTTTTTTTGTAGATTTTATCAAAATAGAACCTGCATGTTTATACACCATATCCTCATCTAATGCTTTTTTTAGTTCTTCAAGGGATTTATCAGTCTCAATTCGCTCCATTTCAATTTGTTGTTTCTGTTGCATTATAGCTTGAAGATTTTGTTGAGATTGCTGCATTTTCATTAATTGCTCCTGAAGCCATGGAGGCATTTGTCCAGTTGACATGTTATTTGAGATATTTGAATTTCATTATATCTTTACCGGATGTAAAATTGATTATGTGGAATAAAATTGGTCTATTCGTTGCTCAAGTAAACTCAGATAATCATCAGGATTTTTAATAAACTCCATACGAGTATTTTTTTCGCTTGAAACAAGAATTACAATTTGCTCCACCTTTATCCCCGTAAGTTCCTTAAACATGACCCCGTACGATGTAGCCTGAATAAAATGATCCGTAAGCCATTCTTCTCGTTGATTACTTCGTTTGGTTTTGTAATCAATTATAGATAATTTTCCACCATATTCAGCAATACAGTCAGAAGTTCCAGCTAATTTCATTTTGTCGCTATAAAGTCTTAATTCAATACCACGAATATCATTAATTTTATCTACGAATGGAAGTAAATTGTTAAAATGAGCCTCAGAGAAGAGCTTGAATGGCTCAAGAATTTCGTCACCGTTTAAATAATTCTCAATTAATTTGTGGGTTTCAGAACCAATAATAGCTGCCTGCTGAGTTATGTAATCCGAAGCAATTTCTTGTTCTCTCCAATTTTGTAAGCCTTGTTGTTTTTCAGGAGTTTGTGTTTTTTGCAACATTGTTGTAATTGATGGGTAGATTACCCCACTTGGTGTTTGATAATAGTGCCCACCATCTTTTTCGATAAGTTCTGATTGTGTAAAATTTACAGGAACATGATTGAATTTAGCCATGGATTATCTCCCTTAATTTCTTTTAGATAATAGTATTTTGAAAAATTTCTAAAATTATTATTCAAAAATTATGTATTAACAGATTCAATAGCATCATAACTTGCTTGAATTAATCGCAAGCTAGAATTAAGATTAGCTCGAAGATGAGGAATGTGATCTGACTCAATGGATATTACAATTTTGCCAGTAAATTTCATATTTGTGTTTGTGGGATTTTCTGGATAAAATTTATTGTCAGTGTTTATTGAATCAAATATCGCCTTTGTTTTTTCTTTAGCATCAACAATAATTTTTGCGCTAAAGTTTGACGTCATATGCTAATCCGGCAACCTTGAAAGTACATTTTTTGCATGACCAAATCCCTACGGCATCTCTGCCAAATTGTTTAGAGCCACAATCAGGACATGTTCTCTTTTGTTTTAGTTGAAGATGTATCTTAGTATACTGCTTTCTAGGTTTAATTCCATATCGAGCTCCCAGTCCTTTTAGAGATTTTTTCTTGGCCATTTTATCAACTGCTTTTTACTGCATTTTTTAAAGTTTCTCTAATTTGTGCTCCAACTTTAATTGAAAGATCACCACATTTGATAATTTCGTCAAGAGTAAATCCATCACTACCACCTTTTTGCATTGCAACTATGTTCCCATCTGAGTCAGTAGTGATTGTGATTCTACAATCCATGCTAGCCCATTCATCAGAGTTAGGATCAACAATAATGTGATTTCCAATTTTTGCCATTGTGATGGAAACAGGAATTGTTGATGTTGGTAAATCAGATTCTGCCCCTTCTACAAGTGTTGGGCCATCATCTGTCATTTCCCATTTTGGCATTTTCGAGTTAAGAAGAGCAGTCGTTGCAGCATAAGAGCAGGCATCAAAAAGATTGCCATCATAATCTACGACAACAATATCAGCAAAAACACCTACAACAGATTTGTTTTTCTCAATTACTAATTTAGATACATCAACCATGTGACTTTCTCTAACACCTCGATCTACAACCCTAGCTAATTCTATAACATCTGGATTAGGAGGACCAGTTTCAACACTTGGGTGAGATAAAGGTAAAAGTTCTGCAGTACAAATAAAAATTCCCTTATCCCCCATATCTGGAAAAGGCCTATCAGGTTGAATTTTTACTCCGCAAATTGCTTCAGTATCTCCTAGTCTTACTCTTGCTGAGCCATTAGCTTTAGGAATTGCATCTACCTCAACTACTAATTTTCTTGGTTCATCTAATGCTCGACCATCTATTCTTTTTCCCTGATCAAGTAATTCTAAAATTTGTGATTTTTTTAGATCGTCAATAACACTGCGCTGAGCCATTTATTGATCTCCTCCATTTTGAAAATATTTTTCCTTTAGAGCTTTCTTTTGTAATTCATAAACTATCTTGCATCCCTCAATTCCTACTTCGACACATTTCTTAAATTCCTCAGGATTTAAAACGCCATCTAATTGTAAAAGAGTTATTTTTTTAAGATTAGGCATATAGCCAATTGGCATATCAGCCTGACCTGCTTGATCTTCTTCATTATTTACATCAAGAATAATGGTATCAGCAGCTTTACCAGCAGCACAAGAAGCTACCATATCCCTCATTGGAATCCCAGCATCAGCTAATGCTACAGATGCAGCAGATAGAGCAGCACAACGAGTTCCGCCGTCTGCTTGAAGAACTTCAATGAAAACATCTACTGCTGTCCTGGGAAATTTGTCTAGTATTACTGCAGGCAATAGAGCTTCTTTTATTACCTTAGAAATTTCAATTTCTCTTCTGGAAGGAGCAGGGTTTTTTCTGTCACTTACAGAGAATGGCTCCATATGATATCTTACTCGTAAAATTCCAGTATCTGTATTAGACATATGTTTTGGATGAACGTCTCTTGGACCAAAAACTCCAACAAGAATTTTGTTATCTCCAAATTCTATATATGCTGATCCATCAGCATTTTTCAAACCACCTGCTTTAATCATTATTCGTCTTGGTTCGTCAATTTTCCTACCATCACAGCGAATTCCATTTTCATCTAACAATACCAGAGTACTTTCTCGTCCACCCATTATGATTCACCTTTTGATTCTAACATTTCTTTCACTTGATCAGTCAAATTTGCAACATGTGCCTGCTCATTAACCATTTGTATTGCTTTTTTAGCCTTTAATAATCCCTCGGGAGTTTCACATGAAACTACTACCCACCCATTTTGCCCAATTGTGATTGCAGCATTAGTCGCAGATTCAATCATCTGAATCATTGTTCCTTTTTTTCCAATTAATCTTGGAACTTTGCTTGGAGAGATTTCAACCAAGTCTCCGGAATCTATTTTTCCAAGATCCCTGTCAGCAATTGTAATTAATGGATCACGTGTTCTATCTGAATTTGCAATTCTAGCTGCCACTAGATCTCCTGATTTTAATTTTGAAGTTAATTCATCTGCATGAGCTGAAAAATCCCGACCAAAAACATCCTGAGCAGGTAAAAATCCAACATAGCAGGAGTTGATATCAAGTTCCCATGATAAAGAAGAATGGGAAATAACTTTGCCTATTACTAAATCATCAATTTTCGGAAGGTATTTTCCAGTTAGAGAAATTACCTTTACAGCATCATCATATATTTCAGAAATACCAATCATGGTTGAAATTATCTTATTTCCTTCAAGAATTACATTTTGCTCTGGTCTAAAAGGGCCAGTTGTAATTACATCGCCAGGTATAACGTGTTTTCTTTTATTATCCATTACTTCATTACCTCAACTGAAGCAGAGCCTTTGGTTATAGAACCTAATCTATCAATCACGTTTGGCCTTGCTGCGGCGGGTATTTCAAGTATTGCTTTTAATGAACCATTATTTTGCCATTCTTCATTTTTCAAAGAACCTACTGATTTTAAAACGGCATAAGATTGGGATGCAAATTGTGCAGGGATTATTATTTCAAGAGATAAATTTTCAGATTTTAAAGGAATTATAGAACGTAATTTTTCTACAATGTCTTTAACTTGCACATCTATATTTTTTTGAGGTTCTACAGAAATTCTTGCATCCTTCATTGCTTGTTCTATTCTTAAGGGAGGATGAGGCAAATGAGTTCTAGGATCAACATAGGTTTTTGAAATAAATTCAACAAGTTGCCTTCTTTTTTCTTCTACCATTTTTCTCCTTTGTTCAGTTGTGAGATTAAGATCACCTTTTTGAAGGATTATTTGAGCAATCTCTGTTGTATCCTCTGTTTTGAAGGCTTTCAGTAATTTCTCTATGGAAGGTTTTGTACCTTTACTAGAATCCGTATAGATATCATCAGAAACCAATACTGAAGATATGTCTTTTTTCTTTCCCAGTTTGTACTCTAATGCAGGGTCAGGCTTTACCAAAATCTCAAATTTTTCCCCTTCATAGGAATACTTTACTACAGTAACATCGACCATTTATGAAATTAGATAAGCCAAGTAGGTATTTATCTATGCGTGAAACTAGCTAGATTTTTATTTGGACTTTGAAAATTTTCAATTAAGGTTTGTCTTCTTTAGAGATTATTTCAAAAGATAAGAGTAAAATGTCGATAAAGCTAAAAGACGTTCCATTGCAGTATGCAAATGCCCTTAGGCGATTGTGTCTAAATGGAGTTCCTGTTTTTGCAATAGATACAGTTGATGTTATAGAAAACTCATCAGTTTTACCTGATGAAGGCCTAGCACATAGATTAGGTTTGATACCAATAAAGACAGACTTGACACGATTTAATGAACCATCAAAATGTGACTGCCAAAGTGAAACAGGATGTTCAAATTGTAAAGTAATGCTTGTTTTAGATACTGGAGACACAGACGTAACTAAAACTATCCTAACAGATGAATTAACATCAGAAGATGACGCTATCAAGCCAGTTTCGGATAAAATCCCCATTGTTCAACTAGCCCCAGGGCAAAGAGTGAAAGTTGAATGTTATGCACGACTTGGACGTGGACGAGAACATGCTAAATGGAATTCTTCTAACATTGCAACCCTAGTTGAAACAGGTAAAGATAACGAGAGAGTTCTCACAGTAGAGTCAACAGGTGCCTTAAACCCTGAAGAAATAATTCTCGCAGGAGTAGAAGAACTTCGAAATGGGATAGGAGATTTCAAAGATATGGTTGAGCAATTAAAAGTAGAGTAATCCAAGCATACACATTATATTTGGGTCTTAAAACGAATTATTCACATGACTAGTCAAGTAGTAATACAAATGGCAAAGGAGCTAAAGAGGGCATCTACGAAAAACAACGCCCCGATTTGGGCCAAATTAGCCGAATATGCCCTAAAGCCATCTATTGCTAGGAGTGATATCAATTTGTATAGGATTGGTCAGCTTCTGCACCGCTTCGCTGCGGCACACTTCTCCGACGTGTTTCGCTGTGCATTCGATGAGGGCCTTGCCGTGATCGCGCGCTTCCTGCATGCGCTGAGCTACGCG
>JAQBBT010000099.1:0-5189 GCA_032125915.1 Nitrososphaerota archaeon | reverse complement strand
TCATTTGGAGCGTCGCCAAGAAACCGGATGCCTAGAGTTCTTGCGGCAAGTCGCAGTGGCTGCATGGGGTCTTGCGTCCCAGAAGCGACTGCATACGCCCCACTCGGCTGTCGGCAACACTACGGAATCGTTCCCAAAAGCACGCCCGGAACAAGTACGGTCGCGCGATAAACGCCGTCTTCGATGCGAATCAGATCGCCGGGCTGTACCTCTCGGGCGGCGCGAGAGATCGTCTTGAACGGCTGGTCGGCCAGATTACATGGACCGATCCACAACTATTATCTTCAAACCCTATTGATATTGTAGTGGAAGCTGCATCACAAGATGCAGTAAAAGATGTTGCATTGAGTGTACTGCAAAATAAAAAAGATTTAATGATTATGAGTGTTGGAGCATTACTTGATGAATCTGTCTTTGAAATTTTATCAGATGCGTGTAAAGATTTCAAAAAAACAATTTACCTCCCCTCAGGCGCAATTGCAGGTTTGGATGGAATAAAATCAGTTCAAAATGAATTAGAATCCTTATCAATTACCACCACAAAACATCCACGATCTCTAAAAGGTGCAAAGTTTTTTGAAAACTCTGACATTGATTTGAATTCTCTAAATTCAAAAACTATAATTTTTCAAGGAAACGCAAAAGAAGCAGTTTCTTTGTTTCCTGCAAACATCAACGTTGCAGCTTTACTTTCTCTTACTGGAATTGGAAGTGAAAAAACAAAAGTCAAAATTATTGCAGATCCTGGCACTGATAAAAATACTCATCACATTGAAGCCTTTGGAAGTTTTGGAAAAATGACTTTTACAATAGAAAATTACCCTGACCAAAATAATCCAAAAACAAGTAGATTGGCAATTCTCTCTGCAATAGAAACTCTGAGAAAATATTGCTCTGATGAAATTCAAATAGGTACATAATATGGCAAAAATTGCCACAATTGCCAATATCTAATATAATTATGGACATCTTCTCATTCTTTAAATTCTCTACACGTTCATTTTTCTATGTATTATGCTTGTTCAAGATACTTCGAAATTAAAAGAAGACATTATACGCCTAAAAAAAGAAAAAGATGTAGTTATTCTTGCTCATAATTACCAAATACCTGGTATTCAAGATGTTGCAGATTTTACTGGTGATTCTTTGGGTCTATCAAGACAGGCCGCAAAGGTTGACCAGAAAACAATTCTGTTTTGTGGTGTTCACTTTATGGCTGAAACTGCTTCAATTATTAGTCCTCACAAAAAAGTACTGGTTCCAGATTTACAAGCAGGTTGTTCTTTATCTGACTCTATCACACTAGATGAATTAAAAAATTGGAAAAAACAACATCCTCATGCAATTACAGTTGGTTATGTAAACACCACTGCTGAAATTAAATCTGAATTGGATTATTGTTGCACCTCCTCAAATGCAGTAAATGTGGTAAAGGCAATACCTGAAAATAAACAGATTTTATTCTTACCTGATATGTTCTTGGGTTCTTATGTTGCAAAAATGACTGGAAGAAAAAATATGCATATTTGGGCCGGTGAATGTCATGTTCATGCAGGCATTACTCCTGATGATATCACAAAGAAATTAGATTCTATGAAAGAAGCTGAATTTTTAATCCACCCTGAATGTAGCTGTACTACCCCAATGATGTATGACTTGGCATCTGGAAGTTTTGATGATAGAAAAGTTTCAATACTTTCTACAGAGGGAATGTTAAATCACGCCAAAAACTCTAACGCAAAAAACTTTGTAGTCGCAACTGAAACTGGAATATTATATCGTATGAGAAAGGACAATCCAGATAAAACCTTTATTCCAGCATCTGAGAAAGCAGAATGTCAACACATGAAGATGAACACTATGGAAAAAGTCTATGATTCTCTAGTTGAAGACAAGTATGAGGTTACTGTACCTAAAGAAATTGCAGACAAAGCAAGGTTGGCAATAGATAGAATGCTTGCAATTAGTTAAGCTCAAAAATCCTCATTAAACTACGAATTAACAAATATTTGATAATTCTAGCCTCATTAAGGGTATTATTTGGGTATTTTGAGTTGATGATGGGTTGGTTGGATTATTTGGATTTGGATCAAAGGATCCAAAGAAAAAAAGCATTTCAAAAAAAAAGAAGGAACTACGAAAATTAGTTAAAGAAAAGAAATACGACTCTGCTTTGAGAATAGGATCTGAAATTCTAAAAAAAAATTCTGATGAAAACGATGTTTTGTTCATTATTGGTGGAATTTATTATATGAAAGGTAAATACCGAACAGCTATTTCGTATTTTGAAAAGTCTCTTGAAATTGCTACCCATGATGTCGAAGTTTTAATTCTAAACGCAAATTCATACTTTAGACTGGGAAATTTTAATCAAGCAATTATCTGCTGTGATACTATTAAGGACATTGATCCTAAAAATAAAGGTGTAATAGAGTTGTTAGAGAAAATAGAATCTGCAAAAAAATAATTATATTTCTAAACTCATATCAATTCCCTTAACAGAATTGGTGATACTGCCAACTGAAATTATATCTACACCTGTTTTGGCATATTGAGAAATATTTCTTGATGTAATTCCTCCAGAAGCTTCAATTTTTACTTTATCGCGTAGTTTTTCAATTTTTAAATTTTGAATAGTTTTTTTAATCTGTTTTGGAGAAAAGTTATCTAGCATTATTATCGTCGCTCCTTCTTTTGCTGCTACAATGGCATCTGAATTATTTTCAACCTCTACCTCGAATTTTTTGTATTTTCTTTTTGCATTTTTAATTAAATTTAAAAGAGAATTACTTACTGCAATGTGGTTATCTTTTATCATAACCATTTCATCTAATCTCATTCGATGTTTTTCTCCTCCACCAATCTTTACTGCTTCTTTATCAAAAAATCTAAGGCCGGGTGCGGTTTTTCTTGTAGCATATAGTTTAGTTTTCTTGTTTGACATCTTTGCCACCATGTGGTTTGTCTGAGTAGCAATTCCGCTCATTCTGGTTAGTAGATTTAAAACAGTTCTTTCACAAGTGAGAATTTTCCTTGCATCACCTGAAACAGTCATTATGACTTGATTTGGATTTACTTTTTGACCATCCTTTTTTAAAATTTGGACTTTGCATCCTTTAATCTCAAAAATCTCTTTTGCAAATTTTACTCCTGCCACAATGGCCTTTTCTCGAGATATTATTCTGGCTGATATTTTTTTCTTGGATAAAAGGGAACTTGTAATGTCTCCTTTACCAATATCCTCAGACAAAAAACTCTGTAATTCTTTTCTTAAATTAAATGTCAATGTTGTGCTGTGGTCTAGTTAGAATTTTAATGATTTGGTGATTGATTTTTTAAATTATTTTCTATGTTACTTTGATTGCGTACTTGCCTTTTGTTTTAATTCCAAGAGTTGCTGCTATCTGGGAGTTTGTTGGTTCTACTACTAGAACTACTCCATTCCAATCAGGGGTTAAATCTGAAGATTTACAGTTTGGGCAAACTTTTCCAATTGTAACAAACTTGCATTTTCTACATGCCATCTCTCGTGCCATCTTTAACTTGCCTCAGCTTTTGCTTCTTTAGCAGGCTTTGCAGATTCCTCTGAACCTTCGTTTGCCTTTTTGATCTCTTCTTCAATCCATTCATTTGCGCCAAGGAATGGTTGCCTACATGTAATTCCTATTTTGCCCATTGTAGCGGCTTTGCCTAATGAAACTGCAGTGATTCTTGCACGTAATGTTGATCCAACTTTTAAAGTCCTTCCACTTTGATTAGCTAATATCATTCCGGATTTCACATCACTTTTTAGGTAATCATCCATAACTTGTGACAAGTGCAATAGGGCATCAGTTGGTCCAATTCTTACAAAGGCTCCAAAGTCTGTAATATCTACAATTTCCCCTTGAACAATTTCTTGAAGTTTTGGATAAAACGTTAATGCATCAAATTCAACTTTATGGAAAGTTCCTCCATCTCCTGCTATCATTTTTCCCATTTCCTCTACTTTGGCATCTAAAATCATGATAATGTAACCCAAGTCTACATTAATCATGCTCTCATACTTTTCTTTGAGAATGTTCAATGCGGCCTTCTTTAGAGTTGTCCCAAACAAGCTTGGGGGAATCCTAACGACATCGCCTAGCGTAGATATAGAAAACAACTGTGGTGTTTTTCCCAAATTTCAATTTATGAATCTTTGGGTAATTTAGGCTGGTTTTGAGAAAGATTTTACGTAAATGGCAAATTTTCGAGAATTTTTTAGAAGTTTGACTTATGTTTAAATAAAGTAAAAGGACTTTTCCACCCATTGGTTGGAATAGATCAAGTTCTTGAGAAACTTAGTACTGTAATTGATCCTGATTTGAAAAAAGATATTGTTTCAATGGGGATGATAAAAGACCTAGAGCTTAATGAGGGTAATCTAAAATTTACTTTAGAGCTTACAACTCCGGCATGTCCCTTTAATGTTGAGATTGAGGACGATGTTAGGAAGGTAATAGGTGAGATAGATGACGTAAAGAACTTTGATCTTAAAGTTACAGCCAAAGTTATGGAAGGTCGCTCACTTGATGAAGACACTGCGATGAGAACGGTCAAAAATATTATCGGTGTTGCAAGTGGTAAAGGTGGCGTTGGAAAATCTACTGTATCTTTGAATTTGGCTTTGGCATTGTCTCAAACCGGAGCTAAAGTTGGGTTACTTGATGCAGATATCTATGGCCCAAGTATTCCGTTGATGCTTGGTATGAAAGAAGGACATATGGAAGTGGAAGACAACAAACTTCAACCTGCTGAATCAAATGGACTCCAAGTAGTATCCTTTGGTTTCTTTGCTGAGCAATCTCATCAGGCCGCAATTTATAGAGGTCCAATAATTTCTGGAATTTTAAAACAATTTTTAGTTGACACTAATTGGTCTAATTTGGATTATCTAATTGTAGACCTTCCGCCTGGAACTGGTGATATCCCATTAACTCTTGCTCAAACAATTCCTATCACTGGAATTTTGGTGGTGACTACCCCTCAAGAAGTTGCAAGCAATGTGGCAGTAAAAGCAATTGGGATGTTTGAAAAATTAAATGTTCCAATTATTGGTGTTGTAGAAAATATGAGTCATTTTATTTGTCCTAACTGTAATGATAAACACTATATTTTTGGTGATGGTGGTGCCAAAAGGATCAGTGAACAATTTAAAATTCCTTTCT
>JAQBBT010000098.1:0-5707 GCA_032125915.1 Nitrososphaerota archaeon | reverse complement strand
GCATTGCGACGGCGGGCGCCTGTGGCGTCGAGCGCGCGCCGCAACCGCACGTGAGCGCCAACCGCGGCGGCGCGGCGGGTGACGGCGATGCCGCAGGCGACGGCGACGGTGACACGACCGCGGGCACAACCATGGGGGTATTTTCTTTAATGTCCACAATATACTGTATCCTCGATCAGATTAAAATTTTACAGAAGTAGATTTTTATTAAATTTCTAAATAAAACGAGTTACTAATGGGTCTTAATTATTATCATATAAAGAAGAATATTTTACGCGCAAGAAAACTGGTCATAAGATCTACTAGCATAGCAGGCTCAGGTCATCCAGGAGGCTCTTTTTCTATGGCTGAAATCTTGGGTTGTCTATTTTACAAATATCTGAAATTTGACCCTAGCAATCCTTCATGGGAAGATAGAGATCGTCTAGTTCTCTCAAAAGGACACGCAGCACCTGGACTATTTTCAAATATGGCGGTTGCTGGCTATTTTCCTGAGTCTGAACTTGATACTCTGAGAAAATTTGGAAGTAGACTACAAGGTCATCCTGATTTAAAATGCCCTGGAGTCGAGTTTTGTGGAGGTTCCTTGGGAACTGGATTATCTTATTCTATTGGAATTGCACTTGCTGCCAAAATTGACAACAAAGATCACCATGTTTATACTATAATTGGTGATGGGGAATCAAACGAGGGCCAAATTTGGGAAGCCGCGATGACTGCTCCAAAATACAAGTTAGATAATTTAACGGCATTTTTGGATAGAAATTTTATCCAACAAGATTCCTATACTGAAAAAGTGATGCCACTAGATGAAGAATTAAGAGGTGATGAAATTTCAGAAATGTGGAAAGATGCTTCAAGATGGAAGACTGGTGACAAATGGAGGGCTTTTGGTTGGAATGTAATTGAAATTGATGGTCATAGAATTGAACAAATCAATTCAGCTATTGCAAAAGCTATTGCAACAAAGGGAGTTCCTACAATTATTATTTCTAGAACAATTAAAGGAAAATCGATTGAACACATGGAAGATAATCCGGAATGGCATGGAAAAGCTCCTGATTCTGATGTAGTTCCTCTCATAAATTTAGAACTGGATTCACAATTTATGATTGCACCATCAATAATTGCCGGCGATATGACAAACTTAGAAAATGAAGTTAAACGGTGTGTACAAGGTAGGGCTGATTATATTCATCTTGATGTAATGGATGGCCAATTTGTTCCAGCAAAAACTTTTGATCATAATAAAATCAAAGAATTAAGATCTTTAACCGTCCTTCCCTTTGATTCTCACCTGATGATCTCTGAACCTGTAAAACATGTAAAAGACTATGTTGAAGCAGGAAGTGACATTATTACAGTTCATTCTGAAGTTTGTGATGAATCCAGTTTTGGTGAAATTCATGATTTGTTAAAACAAAACCAAGTTAGTGTAGGACTGGCAATAAATCCGGACACTGACCTTCCTGAATGGTCTTACAAATTCTTATCCAAACTTGACCAGATCATTGTCATGTCTGTGATTCCTGGGAAATCAGGTCAGAAATATATTCCAGAAACACATGAAAAAATGAATAAACTAAATTCCATTTTAAACGAGCATAAATTTACTGGATATATTGAGGCTGATGGTGGCGTTAATCTAGAGAACATTGGATCTTGTTTTGATGATGGCGCAAGAGCATTTGTTGGGGGTAGTGCAATTATTGGACAAACTGATGTACGAGAAACCATTAGAGAATTTAGAAATCAAGTATTACGAAAAAGAAGACAGATTTTGATTGAAAAAGCTCATCAATTGGGAGGGTCCGATCTAGTGAACAAATGGATTGGTTTGCATGTTGTTGGAAAAAAGAAAGAACAGATCACAAAAATAGCAAAGGAGGAGGGCTTGATTTGAATCCACCAGAAATGGGTGATATGAGAACAGAGTATGCAAAAACTTTGATTGAACTTGGTAGAGAAAATCAAAATATAGTAGTCTTGGGTGCTGATACTACAGACTCTCTTAAAACATCTGCATTTGGAAAAGAATTCCCAAATAGATTCTTTAATGTTGGAATAGCTGAAGGAAATTTAGTTTCAGTCTCTGCAGGATTGGCAGTTTCAGGAAAAGTTTCATTTGCAAGTACTTATGCAATATTTTTGCCTGGAAGAGCAGTTGACCAAATTAGAAATGGTATTGCGTATCCTTCTCCACCTGGAAAAAAGGGTCTCAATGTAAAATTAGTAGTATCACATGGAGGTCTATCTGTTGGACCTGATGGTGGTTCACATCAACAAATTGAGGATATTGCAATAATGAGGGCAATTCCAAATTTCCGTGTATTCATACCTGCTGATACTATTGCTGTCTCCAAACTGGTGAAATTGATGGTAGATGAGTATGGACCATTTTATATGAGGATGGCAAGATCAAAAACACCAATAGTTCATTCTAAATCTCAAGAATTTCAAATAGGTAAAGGTATCACCCTCCGAGATGGTTCTGATTGTACCATTGCAGCATGTGGCATTACAGTAAGAATGGCACTTGAGGCTGCTGAAACATTACAACAAGAAGGAATTTCTTGTAGAGTATTGGATATATTTTCTGTAAAGCCAATAGATGACGATCTTTTAGAAAAAGCTGCTAGAGAGACTGGTTGTATAGTAACCTCTGAGGAGCACAATATTTTTGGCGGTATGGGTTCTGCTGTTGCAGAATCTGTTTCAGAAAGATACCCTGTTCCAATAAAACGAATTGGTGCTCAGGACATGTTTGGAGAATCTGCCCGCGATAATGAAATTTCATTACTTTTGGAAAAGCATGGAATAACATCTTTTAATATGGTAAAACAAGTCAAAGAGATAAGGAGTAAAAAATTATGAAAATATTTCTTGACACTGCAAATTTAGAATCTATTAGAAAATTCAATGACATGGGATTGTTAGATGGTATTACGACTAATCCATCATTAATGTCAAAGGAAGGAGGCAATCCAAAAGACGGTATGGCTGAAATTACAAAAATTATCAAGGGTGATGTTAGTTTAGAAGTTTTAAGCACTGAATATTCTGGAATGTTGGATGAAGGTAGAAACTTGCGCAACTATGGTGATAATGTTGTAGTTAAAGTTCCTATGACTCCTGATGGACTAAAAGCTTGCAAATCTCTTACTGCAGAAGGCATTCCGGTAAATGTAACATTGATTTTTTCATCAAATCAAGCAGTACTTGCTGCAAAAGCTGGAGCAAAATATGTCAGTCCTTTTATTGGTAGGTTAGATGATATTGGTCAAGATGGAATGAATTTGATTAAAGAAATCAAAACTATTTTTTCAAATTATAATTTTCAAACTCAAATTCTTGTTGCAAGTATAAGACATCCTTTACATGTAATTGAAGCAGCAAAGATTGGTGCAGATGTAGTTACCTTGCCACCTGCAGTTTTAGATAAAATGCTAAATCACCCTCTTACAGATATAGGTCTCAAAAATTTCCTTACCGATTGGGAAAAACTCAAATCAGAAAATCCTGATATCAAGGTTTGATTAGTAAAATTAAATTTTGAATAATTTACTCTTGATATATTTTCTATAAACAAAAAAAGAAAATTACTCGGAACCTTGATTCTTACTTTTTCTGGAACCTGTCCCTCTACCTGTAATCCTAGTCATGCCTTCTGTTGAAGGCCTCTTTTTTGGCTCTGGCAAGTCGCCGAGTCTCTTTGAACCTGTCCCTCTACCTGTGTGAATCATTTTGTTTGCGGATTTCTTTTTCTTTTCTTCCTGTGCTTTTCTATAAGCGTCACCGGACCATTTTTTCCCTGTATCATCTACTTCAACGGTTCCAGTACCCCTACCAGTTCTAACTCTAATTTTTCCCATGTTTTAATTCCAAACATCTAATATTTAATTAGGTCTGTTAACTGCAATTTCTGACAATCTACAACTTTCGCTAACAAATATGAAGATCAACATGCATGAAAAATTATAGAAAATCTATCCACTAACCCAGCCTAGTTTTCTAAAGTATGCGAACATCAAAACAACAGGTATCGCAGATGCTAAAATTATGATTATAAATGAGGTATAAGGACCTAAAATCATCCAGTCAGTATCAGCTCCCCCTGGCAAATGAATATTCATTCCATAAAATGTACCAATTACAGTTGCTGGAATTGCCAAAGTGAAAATTATGGTCAATACTGCAAGTACTTTGTTTGTTTTCTCAGAGCTTAACACAAAATCTGTATCCTTGTAGATTTCCATAGTCTCTCTTGATTCTTCTAGGGTTTCAATTACCTTGTCAATATGATCAATTACATCATCAAAGAATAATCCAAGATCTTCTCCTTCATCTGAAAACCGTTTAACATTTGTTGCCATTTCAAGAACAAATCGTTTTAATGGATTTGCTATTCTTCTTAGCTTGTTAATTTCTCTTCTGAGTAAAGCGATACTTCTTGCAACAGATTTTGTTTCATCAAAAACTCCATCTTCCATATCATCTAAATTGGCAATAATTCTTCTTGATGTATGTAAAAGATCATCTACTAGCACATCTATTATCTCATGAAGCAATACTCCAGATGATTTTCCAAGAAGTCTTTCTTTTCTTTGTTGATCAGAATTTGTTTTACACAAATCTACTAAAGGCTTAAGGTCTCCTTGATGTACTGTTACTAGAAAATCTTTTCCTAAAAATATGGAAAGCTGACTATTTTTTGCTATTACCACTTTTGGTGAAATGGGGGGAAAGTGAAGAATTACGAAAAAATGATCATTATAACTATCCAGTTTTGGAAGCTCAAATTTGGTCATGCAGTCCTCTATGTTTAATGAATTGAAATGATATTTTTTGGCTAGTTCTTCTACATCAGTTCTATCAGGATTCTGCAAATCAATCCATGAAAACCTCTTTCCTTCAATAGTTTCAATTCTTTTTTGTACAGAAACTTCTATAGATTTCTTCCCGGAACGTAAACGACTAGCGATAAATCCTTTTTTCAAGTTGAACAACTACCTTGTACAACAAATTTAAAGCGATCGCTAACTATAACGAAAATATATCTTCAATACTGGACTAAAGCCAAGGCATAAGATACATTGCTCCGTAATAGGTAAGCCCAACTGCTATTGCCATACCAACCCACCAAAATCTCATACCTAGAAATTAATTTGGTTGATAATAAATCTACAGGCTAATTTTCAACCTGATTAAAATCAAAGATTATTACTGGATAAAGAATTTTTGATTTTCGTGGCCCTCGTAGTACAGTGGTTAGTATAGAGGATTGTGGATCCTCGGACAGGAGTTCGATTCCCCTCGAGGGCCCTCCTAAATTTATCGAGACCCATACATCCATCTTGTTCTGACATTTTTGCAAAATAATTTGAATAGTAAGGGTCTTGAACAAAAACTCATAGACCCTTTACTGGCCTAAAACATATCTCTAAAAATTAAATTTTAGAAAAGTTGGAGATTATTTTTCAGATTTACCAAGTAATTCCCTGATAACATAACTTCGAACATTTGCAAACTCCCAATCCTTTAGATTTGCATTCTTACATTCCTCTTTGATTATGAGGCCTGCTAAACCATTACTCCAAATATGACGTTTTGTGTCATATACTTCAATAATTTTTCCATGTTTTGTAATTTTGATAGCTCCGTGACACCTTTCAATTATTTCTAATCCTACTTTTTGGTAGACTTTTTC
>JAQBBT010000097.1:0-13272 GCA_032125915.1 Nitrososphaerota archaeon | reverse complement strand
CAAGAGTCAGTTTGGTTACAAGTTTGTCATCCATCAAAATCCCATCAACATCTGTGATGAATAGAACCTTATCTGCTCCAATTTTTCCTGCAACATATGCTGCTGCTCTATCCCCATCCACATTAAGGAATTCTGACTCTTCACTGATTGCAATAGGGGAAATTACTGGAGTCAGGCCTTGGTCAAGCAGGGATTTGATTAAACTCGAATTAATCTCCTTTATTTTTCCTGTATACCCGCCATCAATTGCTTGTTTTCGGCCCTTTTCATTCACTATGAGTAACTTCTTTTTTCTTTCTGCTTGGATTAATTTACCGTCTACTCCCGAAAGACCTATGGCATTAATTCCATTTTTTTGAAGCATCTGAACAATTGCTTTGTTTATTCGTCCTGCCATCACCATTGTAAAAATTTCTACAGTTTCCTTATCAGTATACCTGCTTTTAATTCCACTAGGTGATGTTACAAACCTTGGCTCTTTTCCAAGCTGTTTGCACACTTTGGTGACTTCCTTCCCACCACCGTGAACTATGATTACGGCCTCTGACTCGACAACTTTTTTAATATCTAAAATGGTTGATGGATGTAAATTATCTACTACACTTCCACCAATTTTGATTGTGATCATTTCTATACTGGAGTCAATGGTGTATATCTTAGGCCATCCATTTCATCAAATCCACACATTACATTCATGTTTTGAACAGCAGATCCTGCAGCCCCTTTCATCAAGTTATCAGAAGCAGACATAGCAATCAATCTGTGATTGTCCTCATCTATATCAAATCCAATATCACAAAAGTTTGAACCAACTATAAATTTTGGATCTGGGAATTTGTACAAACCTTTTTTGTCGCGAATTAACCGGATAAATTTTTCTTCACCATAAGCTTGACGATAAATTTTCCACAACTCTTTTTCTTCTAGGTCTTTTTTCATGAATGTGTGATTGGTACACAAAATTCCACGAACTACATCTACTGCATGTGGGCTCATTGAAACCTTAATCTTTCTTCCAGCAATTTCGCTTAGTTCTTGCTCAATCTCTCCTGTGTGTCTATGCTTTGCTGGTTTGTATGGTCTGATTACTCCTGCTCGCATTGCATGTGCAGTTCCAGAACCTGAACCAGCTCCAGATGAACCAATCTTAGAATCAACTATTATGTGCTCAGTATCAATTAGATCATTTCGAATTAAGGGTGCAAGTGCTAGCATTGATGTTACTGCCATACATCCAGGACAGGAAACAAGCTGTGCTTTTCTGATTTGTTCTCTGTGCAATTCTGGCACGCCAAAAACAGATTTTTTCAAATAATCAGGATGTGGGTGCACCCATCCATACCATTTATCATAATCTTCAGGTGCATGCAACCTATAGTCTGCACTTAAATCGATAACCTTGATCCCCCTATCGTATAGGGCCTTGACAATTTCAGTTGCCGTTCCATGTGGGACTGCAGTGAATACAACATCACACTGGTCTGATATTTTATCATAATTTAGTTCAGAGAAAGTAAGATCTGTAAATCCCTTTAAACTTGGCTGAACTCTGTGAAGGTACTCTCCTACGTGCTGTCGTGATGTGACCATAGCGATCTCGACATCTGGATGGTTTACAAGCAGACGAAGAGTCTCTCCTCCCACATATCCTGATGCTCCAATTACACCTACTTTCATGATAAATCTCCTCGTAAAGAAGTATAATTTATTTCCTAATGCAAGTTAGTGCATATTCTACCATGGCTTTTGGAATATTTCTTTTTGCAACTCTTGCTAATCCTTTAAACTCTACTGTATTGTTAACCTCGTGAACTACAAGCCCTCTCTTTTCATCTTCCATCATGTCTATTCCTAAAATTCCACCGCCCATTGCCTTTGATGCTTTAACTGCAAGATCTTCCATCTCTTTTGTAATCTCGCATATCTCCGGATCTGCTCCAAGCGCTATGTTTGTCTTAAAACCATCTGATGATTTTCTGTACATTGCAGCTATTGGTTCGTTACCCACAGTTATTATGCGAATATCTCGCGGTGGTCTCTGGATTAATTCCTGAAGATAGTATATTCTATCATACGGACCATCGTTAATGTCTCTGATCTCCAACACAGCTTCTGCAGCATCCTTATCCTTTAGCTGCATCACGCCTCTTCCCCAGCTTCCAATAATTGGTTTGATTACGAGCGGATATCCAACTTTTTCTAAATTCTGAAATGCGCTTTCACTCGAAAATGAAAAGTATGTTTTTGGTGTTGGTATGTTGTGTTTTTTTAAACGTAATGTCATTATCATCTTATTTCCACAAATATTTGCAACATCGTAGGTGTTAATTGCTGTAACATCCATAAACTCTAGGCTTGCAGTAAGGTGCAGGCCTCTAAAATAACTAACACATCTTTCAAGTACAACATCTCCAAGATCATAGTCTTCTTTTTTACTATCTGTGTTAATTTGGGTAATCTTGGCATCAAGCATTGTTATATCGCACCCAAGATCTACTGCTTCTTTTTGCAGCATCTTCTCTTCTGATCTTAGACGATCAAAAATAATGCAGACTTTTGACATTACTCTCCCCAGTCTTCGCCTACACTTTCTGCTTGTTTTAGCACAACATTTGATCCGTCTTTACTTGCGATTTCAAAGTCTGCTCCACAATCAGGACAGGAGACAATCTCTCCTACTGAGGCGTCATCTGGGATGTTTAGAGTTGCATCACATTCTGGGCAGTTCATGTTTTTGTTGACCTTTTCTTTTGTAATTTATTAGCTTCTGTTGTCTGCATTCCCCACAATTCCACGAATCCTTTTGCTAATCTTTGGTCAAAAGTTGAATCTGTGCCGTATGTTGCAATCTCTTGACTGTAAAGAGAATTTGCAGATTTTCTTCCAACAACTCGCATGCTTCCTTTGAACAGCTTTAGTTTTACAGTTCCAGAAACAGATTTTTGTGATGCTTCTATAAAGCCATCAAGGTCTTCTTTGAGGGGATCTTGCCACAATCCGGAGTATACAAGATAAGCCCATTCATCATCAATTAGTGACTTGAACTTGTTTTGGTGTTTTGTGTGGACCATTTTTTCTAAATCTTGATGTGCTTCAATTAAACAGGTAGCAGCTGGCGTCTCATAGACTTCGCGGGATTTGATTCCAACCACTCTATCTTCTATGTGGTCTACAATTCCTACACCTGCAACTCCTGCCTTTTTGTTAATGTATTCAATTAATTTTATGGCCTCTAGTCTTTTTCCATCCACTGCTACTGGAACTCCTTTTTCAAATATAATTTCCAAATATGTTGGTTTATCAGGCAAGTTTTTTGTTTTAACCCAGATGAATGCATCATCTGGTGGTTCATTGTACGGATCCTCTAAAACTCCGCCTTCAATCGCACGTCCCCATAAGTTTTGATCAATGCTAAATTTTTTTGCAACCATATCAATTTGTATTCCATGTTTATCGGCAAATTTTAGCTCTGTTTCCCTATCCAAATTCTTGTCTCTAATTGGTGCAATAATTGGAAGATCTGATCCAGAACGGAGAGTAATGTCAAATCTTACTTGATCATTTCCTTTACCTGAACATCCATGAGCTAAAGCAGTAACTTTTTCTTTTTTTGCAATCTCTAAAACTTTTTCGGCAATCAGTGGTCTTGCAAGTGCAGTTGCTAGACAATATTTTTTTTGATAGAGTGCATTTGCTTTTATTGATGGGAAAATGAATCTCTCAGCAAACTCTTTTTTTGCATCAATGTTGTAGTGTTTTTTCACTCCAAGCTTTTTTGCTTTAGCCGAAATTTTTTTATAATCATCGCCTTGGCCTACATCAACTGTAACTGTAATTACATCCATGTCGTGTTCGTCTTGAAGGTACTTTACGACAACTGAAGTATCCAGTCCTCCCGAAAATGCTAAAATTCCTTTTTGAGTCATAAAACACCTTTTCGGACGTAATTTCGAATTTATCTTTTGTTATACAAAAAATATCCCAAATAGGCGCTGAGATCTTTTGACTAGCTTGAGCTAAAATTAGATGATTTTTTATCGGTCAAATATAACGCTGTTTTATGAAAATGCGATCGATGTTCTTGATTGGAATAGGCGTAATTGCACTAGTGATAACTGTAGGAATTACATTTGATGCTGACAAGAATACAAGTGAAGATACGCTTAGGGTCGCATTTTTTCCAAACATAGGACACGCCATTCCTGTTGTAGGGATGGAAAGAGGGGTGTTTGAGAACAATCTTGGAAATTCCACTATTATTGAAACAAAATTGTTTGATAGCGGACCGCAGGTAATAGAATCTTTGTTTGCAAAATCAATTGATATTGCATATGTTGGACCTGGTCCTGCAATTAACGGGTTTTTAAAATCTGAAAAACATGATGTTGTAATTTTATCCGGAGCTGCAAGCGGTGGTGCTAGTTTTATTATACATCCAAACTCTCAGATAAATTCGGTTGATGACTTTGAAGGAAAAAGAATTGCAGCGCCTCAGATTGGAAACACACAAGATATATCTTTACGAAATTATCTTTCTGAGAACGGACTAAAACCATACGAGAAAGGCGGGTCTGTTGTTGTTTTGAATATTTCAAATCCTGATATTTATACACTATTCACTAAAGGAGAAATCGATGCTGCGTGGGTCCCTGAACCCTGGGCTACAATTCTAGTTCAAGATCTTGATGGAAAACGATTATTCTATGAAGAAGAACTTTGGCCGGAAAATCGATTCGCATCAGTTTTACTTATTGGAAGACAAGAGTATGTTACAGCAAACCCTGAAGTTATTACAAAGTGGTTAGAGTCGCATCAGCAAACAGCAAACTGGATAAATGACAATCAGCAGGAGACTAGAATAATCTTCAATGAATTCATGCAAAATACTATGGGAAAAACGCTGTCAGATAGTGTTGTTGATGAAGCACTAGTTAACTTGGAGATTACAACTGACTCTGTCGATGATTCCATTTACACATTTGCCAAACGTGCAGACTCTCTTGGTTATCTTGGACGAGATGGATTCAGCTTGGATGGAATATTTTTTGACATAGCTTCAAATGAATCCCTAGGTGGGAGTAATTAACAATGACAAAACTTGAGACCAAGGGCATTGTAAAATACTTCAAACATGAAAGCCACAATCTGATGGCTTTGGGTGGTGTTGACCTCAAAGTTGAAGATGGTGACTTTGTGTGCCTAGTGGGTCCTTCTGGATGTGGAAAATCCACCTTTTTGAGAATTATTGCAGGCTTGGAGATACCTGATGAAGGACAGGTGATATTTGATGGAAAACCAGTCACAACTACTGGTCCTGAGAGAATTATGGTATTTCAAGAAGGCGCGTTGTTTCCATGGTTGAGGGTTCAGGATAATGTAGAATTTGGTCTAAAGATGGCAGGAATTCCAAAAGAGGAACGAGCACAAATCTCAAAGAGGTATTTGGATATGATGCAGCTTACAAAGTTTGCAGACTCTTTTACCTATCAGCTTTCGACTGGAATGAAACAAAGAGTGGCGATAGCTCGAGCTCTTGTAATGGATCCTGATGTGTTGTTGATGGATGAACCATTTGCAGCACTTGATGCGCAGACAAGAGACTTGTTGCTAATTGAGATGCAGCTAATTTGGGAAAAAACTAAAAAAACAATTTTATTTGTAACACACAATGTGGCAGAAGCTACAGTTCTTGGAACAAAAGTTGCAGTGTTTAGCAATAGACCTTCTAAAATTAAAAAACAATTTCCAGTTGATTTTAAACGACCAAGACTTGCTGAAGATGAAAATCTATTGGATCTTCAACAAAAGATACTATCGGAACTTCGACCAGAGGTAAAAAAGAGCAAGTGATTTTATGAAAAAAAATATTCTAGCTAAAAAAATTGCATTTTATATTATACTTGTAATTCTTTGGCAGGCAATCTCAATGTCCGATATTTGGCCAAATAACATCTTCCCATCTCCATATGAGGTAGGAGAAGACTTGGCGTATATGGCATCTGATGGTAGCTTGTTTTTTGGAATTGCAACTACTATTTTGCGATTGATAGTTGGACTTGGTATTGCAATTGCAGGTGGAATTATTCTTGGAATTCTTATGGCAAGAATAGAAACAATAAATCAGACAATTGGTTCGTTGGTTTTGGGTTTGCAATCAATTCCATCTATTGCATGGGTTCCTCTTGCAATACTTTGGTTTGGACTAACAGATACTGGAATTATCTTTGTAACTGCAATTGGAGCTATGTTTGCAGTTACAATAAACACCTACACTGGCATCAAGAATATCGATCCCCACTATGTAGAGGCAGCTCGCAACATGGGGGCAAAGGGAACTCAGCTAATTACAAACGTGCTTCTCCCAGCTGCATTTCCATACATGATTTCTGGTTTTAAGCAGGGTTGGGCGTTTGCCTGGAGGGGTGTAATTGGTGCAGAACTGCTATTCTCGTTCCTAGGGTTGGGGTTTTTGTTAAATGTTGGACGTCAGCTAAATGAGGTTTCTCAGGTAATTGCCATAATGCTTGTAATCATGATAATAGGTATGGCAGTTGATGGATTTATCTTCAAAAAGATTGAACACAAAGTAATGTCTAGATGGGGATTACGATAGGATAATTTTATTTTTTAATTTTTAGTGAAACTACAAACGCACACAAAATGATTGCTATTGCAAAGTACATCACGGAAACATAATCAAATGCAAATGCAATAGCGCCAGCTGTCACTGGTCCTATAACTGTTGCAATTGAGATTGTAGAGCTGAAAATTCCAGTAGATGTTGAACGAGGGTTGTTCTCCATTAAATGAACATTTCCACCAATGAACAGAAAAGCCCAGGTTCCACCCACTAATGCCATAAAGGGCATTGCCATCCACCAATCAGAAATAAATGATAAACCAATAAAAACAAAAGTTGTCATGCCGATTCCGATCTTAAACTTTGTAACATTTGAAATGTTGATTTTATTTGCCATCAAGTTCATCAAAATAAATGCAGCCAGCGTGTTTGAGATGTATATAATTGATATCTGATAAAGCTCAGCTCCTAATTCTTCCATCAACATAATTGGAAAAATTGTCCAAACAGAAGCTGCGCCAATATGACGAAGTAAGAGAGACAAGAAAAGAAACTTGTTTTTTAGAATAACTCTTTTTGTTGTTCCAGGTTCTAGTTCTTTTTTTGAAATAATATTTGGTAGTTTAGTGGAAATCAAAAATCCGATAACAAAAAATCCAGAGCTTACAATGAATATCATCTTGACATCATTTACAATTCCAGCAGCTATGATTCCTGCCATCCATCCTAGTGCGTGAAATGAAATCACTGTGGCGACTTTTCTTTTTTCATTGTTTGACTCATATGCATAAGCAATCATTGCAGGAATCATTATTCCACTAAAAATCCCCGCTCCAATTCTTGCCAAAAACAATAAAGTAATGTCATCTGCAAAATAATGCAAGCCAAAGGTTACAGCACACCCAATAAACCCAATTTTAATGAATTGGAGCCTGGTTCCCTTCTTGTCTGAGTGTCTACCAAAGTAAATCTCCGATAGAATTTGAGCAAAACTAAATGAGGCCACAATTAATCCAATTTCAAAAATCGACTCAGTGACACCCATTGCAATAATGGGCATGAATACAAATAGAATTGATATGCCTGCATGCTGGAAAAAGGTGGCACTGCGAACTAAATTGTTAATCTGAACCTTTTGCATAAATTTACATAAAGTATGCTTTTGCCTAATTTCAATATATGTTACCTCTTCTGAAAAGAGTTAAACTTAGTAACTTACTTTGAAATTTGTTTGACTGAAAAAGAATTATTTTTGGATGCAATAAAAAACAGAGTTTTACTATTTGATGGTGCGATGGGAACTGAAATTCAAAAATTTAATCCAAAGCCTGAAGACTTTCCAAACAATCAAGACGGATTCAATGACGGATTAGTAGTTACACATCCAGAATGGATTAAACAAATACATAGAAATTATTTAGATGCAGGTTCTGATTGTATTGAAACAAATTCTTTTGGTTCAAATAAAATAAAACTAGATGAGTATGGTTTTGGAGATCAAACAATAGAATTTAATAGAAAAATTGCACAACTTGCATCTGAAGTTTGCTCAGAGTATCCTGACAAACCACGATATGTAATTGGTTCAATGGGGCCATCAGGATTTCTTCCAAGCTCAAATGATCCTGATTTGGGTCAAACACCACTAGATGAAATAAGAGAAGCATTTACTCTTCAAGCTGAAGGACTCATTCTTGGAGGAGTTGATGCACTACTAATTGAAACCAGTCAAGATATTTTGGAGGTAAAATTAGTAATTGAAGCATGTCACAACGCCATGGAAAAAACTGGAAAAAAGGTCCCAATAATTGCAAACACAACTTTGGATCAATATGGAAAGATGTTGCTTGGAACAAATATTCAAGCTGCTTACACTACAGTGTCAGACATGGGAATTGATGTGTTTGGTTTGAACTGTTCTACTGGTCCTATTGAAATGTCGCCAAGTGTAAGATGGCTTGATGAGCAAAATGAGCATAATTTACTTGTAGTCCCAAATGCCGGCATGCCTGAAAATCAGGGAGGACAAGCAGTTTACAAAATGACTCCTGAGAAGATGAGTGAAGCATTGGGTGATTTCCTTACACAGTATAAAAAAGTGAGAATAATTGGTGGATGTTGTGGGACAAACCCCGAACACATTTCTGCTCTAAGAAAAGTAATTGACGAAAAAGCTCACTCTACCAAGGGTTAAGTATTTAGAAAAACCGATACCATCTTATCATATTGAGTATTCCCAGAGTAAGTTCTTCACTAAAGGCAATTGACCTAAAACAGATACCTCCTCCACTTATCATCGGGGAGCGAATCAACACCCAAGGTTCAAGAAAAGCAAAAAAGTTGGTCTTGGAAGATGATTATGATGGGTTACTTGATTTGGCAAGAACTCAAGCTGAAGATGGTGCTCATTGTCTTGATGTTTGTGTTGCAACAACTGAACGCTCTGATGAAAAACAATTCATGGTAAATTTAGTAAAACGACTAAGCTTGGAGATTGATGCTCCATTGGTAATTGATTCAACTGATCCTGACGTGATAGAGTCCGCTGTCACTCAAATTCCTGGAAGGCCAATAATTAATTCAATTAATCTTGAAGGTGATGGAAGCAGATTTGAAAAACTTGCACCAATCATGGCAAAATATGGACTACCTGCAATTGCTCTGTGCATTGGACCTAAAGGAATGGCAAAGACACCACAAGAAAAAGTTGAAACGGCAGCGCTCCTTTATGAGACAGGGAAAAAATATGGGTTAAAGGAAGAACAGTTTATCTTTGATGTTTTAACATTTACTTTGGCAACAGGAGAAGATGAATTTTTAGATGCAGGAAAAAACACTCTAGAAGGAATCAGACTTGTTAAAGAAAGATTTCCTAACTCTTTTACCACTTTGGGATTGAGTAACATTAGCTTTGGTCTTGCTCCGTATTCTCGTAAAATTCTAAATTCTGTGTTTTTGCATCATGCATTAAAATCTGGATTACATACTGCAATTGTTAATGCAAAAGAAATTGTACCTTACGGAGAAATTGATGAAAAAGAGAGAAAACTTGCAGAAGATTTAATCTTTAATGCTCATCCTAACGCGTTATCTGACTTAATTACATATTTTGAAAAAATAGGTTCTAAAGTAAATACAGCATCAAGAAAAGTCGATGTTGATCCATCATGGCCTGCAGGCAAACGTGCAAATTTCAGAATTGTAAATAGGCTTAAGGATGGAATTAAAAATGATGTTGTATCTGCTATTGCCGAAAAATTAGAGAATGTTCAAATCAAAAATACACCTGAAGGTCACTTGTCACTTGATGTGCCAAAGGAGATTACTCACGAGGGTGCAATCAGGACTCTGAATGAGGATTTACTTCCTGCAATGAAAGAAGTTGGTGACAAGTTTGGTTCTGGGGAGTTGATCTTACCATTTGTCCTAAAATCTGCTGAATGCATGAAGGCAGCTGTAGGTGAACTCGAAAAGTATTTGCTCCGAGAGGAGGGCACCACCAAAGGAAAACTTGTACTTGGAACAGTTTACGGTGATGTTCATGATATTGGAAAAAATCTTGTAAAGACAATCTTTGTAAACAATGGCTACACGGTTTATGATTTAGGAAAACAAGTACCTCTACAAAAGTTTCTAGAAAAAATTGAAGAGGTAAAACCTGATGCTATTGGTTTATCTGCACTGCTAGTTTCTACATCAAAACAAATGCAGTTCTTTGTAGAACATGCAAGAAAAAATAACATGAATATACCAATTTTATGTGGAGGTGCTGCAATTAATACAAACTATATCAATAGAATTGCAAAACAAGATGGACTTTATGAACCAGGAGTGTTTTATTGCAATACCATGTTTGAGGGTCTAAAAACAATGGACAAGATTGTATCTGATGAAAAAGATGTTCTTTTACAGCAATGGAAAGAAAAAATAGAAAAATGGAAAGATACAACACCCGTACCTGCATCTAACATGAAAATCACTAGAAGTAATGTAGTTCCGGTATCTGCACCAACTCCTCCTAGACTCAATATTCCCATTCATCTGGATTCATCAAAAATTAACGTCAATGAGGTTTGGAGCATGATAGACAAAAAATCACTTTTCAAACTATCTTGGGGTCTAAGAGGAAAGGCAGGACAAGATCAAGAAGAAGAACACGAAAAGTTATTCCAAGAATGGAAAAAAAGAATTGAAACTGAGAAACTATTTGATCCTAGTGTAGTTTATGGGTACTTTAACTGCCACAGTCAAGATACGACATTAGTAGTTGATCATCCTACAGGTGAGAAAATTATGTTTGAACTTCCACGATCTACCAAGCCAAAACATCTTTGTCTTGCTGATTACTTTGGAAAAGATGACATTGTTGCATTTCAGGCCGTAACTGTAGGCAACAAAGTAGCTGATGTTATCGAGCAGTGGAACAAAGAAGACAAGTATGCTGATGCTTACTATTTGCATGGGCTTGCAGTAGAATTTGCAGAAGGAATGGCTGCATGGGTTAATAAAAAAATAAAATCTGAACTTTTAATTCAAGAAAAAGGAGGACTACGATATAGCTGGGGCTATCCAAGCTGTCCAGATGTGGCACAACACAAGCTTGTTTGGAAACTTTTATCCCCTGACAAATATGGGATGACTCTGACTGATTCAGGACAAATAGTACCAGAGCAATCAACTGCTGCAATTGTTGTGCATCATCCGGATGCCGAATATTTTGTACTTTGAATAGAATTATTTTCTAAAAATTGGTTTAAACCTGAAAAATCACTTGGAGATGTAATTAACACATCACCTGTAATCTGATGTACTTGATTTAAAAATTCGCCAAAATTTTTTCTATACTTTGCAAGATCCAAATTCAAAAATTTAGCCGATACTTCATTTTTTTCTGAAGGATACAAAATAATTGGAATCACAGAATACCCTCTAAGATTATCTACAAGATTTTGAACTTGCTCGACAGTTTGAACAACTTGTGTTATGAAGCCTTTTGGATTTGCCTCTAGTTTTTTTGCTATCTTTGAAAAATTGGGTCGGTTTGATATTGAAAGGTACAAATCAATTTTCGAATCGACTTTCTTTTCTTTCAGCATTTTTACTACTTGACTTGAAACCAATCCTGAATCTATCCGTCCTGTTTGTGATGGGTCTCCCATTAGTACTAAAATTCCTGAAAATCCAGCTGAAATTGCCTCTTGGACAAAATCTTCAATCTCTTTTTCGCTCTTATCTCTAACTCTGAGACTAACTGTTATGGGAATGTCGGGGGTTTCTTTTTTAATTATTTTTCCCACTTTGATTGGCGATACTCTCGTGTAGCCTAACACATTTTCTGTAAGATGAATGGAATCACATTTTGTTGAAATTAATTTTATTTTATTGACAAATTTTAATATAGATTCTTCTAAATCCACACCTGGAAGAATTTTAGGTGGATTAGCTTCGTATCTAATTGTCATACGAAGATATCTTGAAACCTTGGTTAAAACCTTTGAACAATAAAACCAATATGGAATGGTAGGAAAAGAAAATCATGATTCTTGATAATTTACGATCTATGCTAACTAGTGAAATCGATCCTGTTTTAGAAGATCATGGCAAAAATAAACTGGCATCCGTTCTTGTTGTCATTTATGGTAAATCTCCTATCATCGTGATGACTAAAAAACCAAAGCATATGAAATTTCATGCAGGTGAAATTTCATTCCCTGGTGGAAAACTAGACTCTATAGATTCTAATCTTTTAGAAACTGCTTTACGGGAAACCCGAGAAGAGATTGGGTTGAGTCTTAGAGAAGATCAAATAATTGGACAATTGGATCCTGTAATTACTCTTAATTCTGGTTTTACGATACTACCGTTTGTTTCAGTTATCGATGAGATTCCTTCGTTATCTGCAAATGCAGAAGTAGAAAAAATTTTCCATATTCCACTTGAACCATTTTTGAAAACTTTGGCCAATGATCCTGATCCCTCACACAATTTAATTCAAGAAATGTATACATTTGAATTTCAAGGCAAAATTATTTGGGGAGCTTCTGCTCGAGTCTTAAAACAAATAGTAGATTGTCAACATTCCTGAGATTCATTTAAAAAGAGCTCTTCGGGGTTCAAAATCTATGGCTGCGCGCAAGTCCTCTCCAAGGAAAATCCGTTTGTTGAAAAAGACAAGACAGACTTCACCGGTACCAGCTTGGGTTATTCTTAGAACTAAGAGAACAGTTAGAACTAATCCTAAACGTAGAGCTTGGAGATCAACAGATGTGGAGGTAGGATAGTTGTCTCAGGATTTGGAGCGTGTATATACAATCAATTTAGGTAAAGCATTACTTTCAGTAAACACCCATCGTGCAACACGAGTAATTAACATGATTAAAGAATTTGCCCGTCATCACATGAAGGTTGAATCTATTAAAATTGAAGAAGATCTTGCAAAATACATTTGGGCAAGAGGAGCCAAGAGCCCTCCAAGAAAAATTAGAGTTAGAATGAGTAAAACTGATGAAGGTTACATTTTAGTTTCAAGATTTGATGAGGATGCAGAGTCTGAAATTACTCCAACTAAAGACACAAAGAAAATCGAAGAAAAGGTAGAACCAGCTAAAGAAGCACCAGCTAAAGAAGCACCAGCTAAAGAAGCACCAGCTAAAGAAGCACCAGCTAAAGAAGCACCAGCTAAAGAAGCACCA
>JAQBBT010000096.1:0-6347 GCA_032125915.1 Nitrososphaerota archaeon | reverse complement strand
CAAAAAGATACAATCAACAAACTAGTAAAACGTGCAAAAGCTGGAGATGTCTTAAATGACAAATGGAAACGAAAAATATCCATACTTGAAATACGTAAAAAAAATAAAAAGTTCTAATCTATTTTATCTCTAATTTTACCTTGAAAATATTATGGTATGGTTGAATCAAAGTTCTTCTCTTTCATGCTCATCTATGACTGTCCAATTCTAAATAAAGACATAGTTTAGTGTGTCTTTCTAAGAATAAAATTTCTTAAATCCTTTTTCAGTGAGAGTTAGTTCTATTTTTGGTCCAAGCAAGCCTTGTTTATTTTGGACCATCATCAAACCTTGATTTTCTAAACTTTTTAAAATTTCTTCTAATGCATTGTTATCTATTCCTAGATTTCTCTGAATGGATGCAAAATTCTTTGTTCCTCGATTTAATTCTCCTAAAACTAACATGTCTAATGTTTGAGGGCTCATTTCTCTTGGAATTTCTTCTTGGGGTGTTTTTCTTGGAGTATCTGCAATCGTTTCATTTGTTGACTGATATGTTGTTTGTGTAAATTGCTCAGGGGTATTGTGATTCTTGTCTTTTAGTTTTTGTAATACTCTGGGAAGAATTCTTGATAGTGGAATAATCAGAAAAAACACCAAGTAAATCCATGCAAACCCCTCTTCTGCCATGTGGACTGTTTCATTACTTCCTATTTCATTATTGTCTTTTTATTGGATTAACTTGTGCGTAAAATTATTAGGATATTGATGAATAGGTCTATTTGAAATTTTACCCATTATGTAAAACCACTTCATATTTTAACTATTACTAAATTTTCAAGATCTAGGCTAAGATCGAATCAAACATGAAGATTCATAAAGCAAAAAAACGATTAATCGACAATTTATGGAAACATCTATGGAAAATTTTGGAACTTTAGAATATGTTCTAGACAAATATTCAAAAACTTGGAGCTGGAAATTAACGGGACAGCGTGCCGTTAGTATGATTTCCAAGCTTGTACCTGAGGCATGGTATGGTGAGAACATCAACGAGGTGATTATTCCTGATAGCACTGAAAGTGTGAGACAAATCAAAGCCATGATGGATAGGTACCCATTAGAAATTCTGTCAAAATCTGCTTGGCAAAGAAAAGTTATCAAAACTTATGCTCCAAAACCTGCCTTACCGCCAATAAAACATAAACTCAATCGAGCAAAATCTGGCGAGCAATTTAGAGGAAAATTACTAAATTTCCAAAAAGAGGGGCTAGACTTTTTACTAAAATCCTCAGGTAATGCATTGCTTGCAGATGAGATGGGTCTTGGAAAAACAGTTCAAACATTATCTTACGTTGCAACAGAAAAACAAACCTTTCCAGTTCTGGTGGTTGCACCTTTGGTTACTTTGAATAACTGGGAGCGTGAAATATCTAAATTTGTCAAAAAGAAAAGCCGAAATGGGAGAATAATTGAAAATGAGTCTCCCTCTTCTACCATTATTAGAACTGGCAAGTTACATGAACTTCCAAAAACAGATTTTTACATTATTAATTATGAGTTACTTTACAAGCGATTACCTGATTTATCAAATTTAAACATCAGGACACTGGTATGTGATGAGGTCCATAACCTTCGTTCTAAAACTACTCAAAAATACAAAGCCGTAAAAAAATTAGCGGCACATCCATCAATCTCTTATAGAATTGGACTTTCGGGAACTCCAATTTACAATCGCGGTTCTGAAATCTGGCCAATAGTTGATATTTTAAAACCTGGATTACTTGGAAGCTTTAAAGAATTCTGTGAATACTTTTGTTATGTAAATGATAAAGGGAAAGCAATTGTACTTGAAAACAAGAGGGCATCTCTAAGAAACGAATTACAAAAACACGTGATGCTTAGACGAAAAAAATCTGATGTACTAAAGGAACTCAAAGATAAAGTCCGTTACAAGGAGGTAATCGATGCTGACACTGATTATTATCTCGAAGAATTAGATAAGATTTGGGCTAAATTGGAAGATGAGCAAAAAGATGCAGAAACGGCGTTTAAAAAATCTGCGTCTTATCAAAGAGCTATACAGAGCGAAAGACAAGTGGCCGGAATTGCAAAGGTATCTCATGTAGTTAATTTTGTAAAAAATATTATGGAAATTGAGGAAAGTGTAGTTGTATTTTGTCATCATAAAGTTATTCATAAATTACTCCATGAACGCCTTGAAGAATTCTCCCCTGTTTCAATAATCGGTGGTCAAACCGATTCATATCGCCAGGATCAGATAGATAAATTCCAAAGAGGAGAGTCAAAACTTATGATTGCCGGTATCCGAGCAGGAAATGTTGGTATTAATCTGACTCGTGCAAAATATGTTATTTTTGCTGAATTAGATTGGAGTCCTGCAATTCACAGACAAGCTGAGGATAGATTGCACAGGATTGGTCAAAAAAATACTGTATTTGCATATTATCTAATTGGAAAGGGAACTTTGGATGATCATGTGGCAAGCATTTTGGTAGACAAGAGTTATGAAATTGACTCTATAATGGATGAGACAAGTGATACTTATGAGAACAAAGACAAGGCTAAACTAATTTTGGCCCAAATTCATGATAAGATTAGCTCAAAGTGATTAAATTTCTAATTTATCTTTAATTTGTAAAATATTGGAGATTATCTTATCTTTTCTCTCCTCTAAGATTCCATCAAGTCCATTAATCTCTTCAATGGTCTCGTCTATGATTGACAATATCTCTATTTGTGATTTTATGATCTGTGGTTTATTTTGAACTCCTTCGATTTGGGCTTTTTTAATCTCTTCAATCCCTTCTGGTAAAATCTCATACATTTTTACAATTCCTGTCTCATTTCTTAAAGGTGACATGAGTACTAGTTGCCTTTTTCGTAAATCCTCAATTTCTGTTTGTATTTGATCAGGAGATAACAACAAGAATGATGCTATTTTTTCAATTTCTTGTGATTTTATCTCTAAAATTCTTAAGATTCTGATCCATAGCGGGATTTGGTTGTCCCAAAGAATATGTCTTGTAATACTAGTTATTGAAAATGAACCATCTTTGTTCATGTCAATTAGATTTCTCTCTTTTAGGGAAGCTAGCTGATCTAGAATTCTACCTACTCCAAGTTTTTTTAAATCTGATTCTTCAATGTCTTTTTCATTGAATCTTCCATTTCCCTTAATTCCTAAATACAAAATTTGTAAATCCAACATGTTTAGTTCCATCATTGTGTATTTTCAGTCGTTTACAGTTATCATCTTTTCCACTTGCAAATTATATGTGGATGTATGTTAATTTACAGTATGGTAAAATATCTACTCCCAAGATTGTCATATGGGTATGATGAACTTGAACCATTTATTGATGGACAAACAATGGAGATTCATCATCAGAAGCACCATCAATCATATGTTGATGGATTAAACAAAACACTTGAAGAAATTTCTGGCACTTTTCACCCTCAATATATCACATCAATTCTTTCAGATTTAAAATCAATTCCAGAAAATTCAAGAAACAAAATTAATTTTTTTGGAGGTGGATTTGAAAATCATAGATTATTTTGGGAAATAATGAATCCAAATGGAGGCGGAAGCCCTAGTGGAAAATTGGGTAATTCAATCGATGTATATTTTGATGATTTTGAAAAATTCAAAAAAATATTCTCTGCCACATCGTTATCCGTTCAAGGGAGTGGATGGTGTTGGTTGATATTTAATCAAACCTTCAACAGGATTGAAATTATTACAACAAAAAATCAAGACAGTCCTTGGGTTCTAAACAAAATACCTTTGTTGGGATTAGACTTGTGGGAGCATGCATATTATCTAAAATATCAAAACAGAAGATCTGACTACATCTCTTCTTGGTGGAATGTGGTGAATTGGGATTATGTTGGAAATAGATTTTCTGAACTTTCTGAATAAAAATATTTTATTTGAATATGTGTGGAATCCTGAATTAGATGGGATTGATACTCGATTGCTAGTAGTTAGTGATCGCATGATTAATTGATCATTTTTAGATCTTTTCTGATAATGTCTCTCTTTTTTAATTTTTAAAAAAAACTAACAAGTGTTTATTTTTTTACAAAAATTAAAACATATGTTCAGAAAAGATGACCGTTCTTTTATGTGTCTGGATGATAATAGTACAATATGAGCAATATGTATGTCTTAAAAAAAGAAGGGTTTGACGAAGCGAAAATCAATCAAGCGTTGGACATGCTTTTGATGGATAGGAAAAATGAATTTAGAGAACTATCAAACATGGTGTTGCCTAAAACGTTGTCAGAGCCAATCAAAAACTGGGAGCAGTTTGTCATGAATTTTTGTCTAGACGTTAATGAGGCCTTTAAGACATGGTCAGGAGACATGGATTTAAATCCGAATTCTCCGCAAAAAGCATTGACAATTCTAAGACAACTATCAAGAGATAAAAAAAACATGACTCAATTATCTCACCTGATGAATATTTCATATGATCTTGGTGAGGAATTCAAAGAAATCTATCGACGACTCTAATTTTTTAGAAAAAATCTAGTCCCACTGCTTACGCTGTGGAGTAGAATCTCTAAAGAAAAGCATTTGCTAGATTTTTTTAAAATTTCTAGCCTCTGCCAATTCTAAAAATAGCAGTACTGCATGTTGGACATGTACCCTTGATTGCAGGTTTGCCATTTTTCATAGTGTATGGACCGGCACCAGTGATTTCTCTTTTATCACGGCACTTTACACAATAACCAATTGTCATATCTTATCTACACACGACGTTCTATTAGCGAGACCTTGTTAAACTTTTTTTACTATGAGGCAAATTACCGATCTTAATTTTTATGTTCAAAAACAATTTTCTTCGTAGCTGTTTAGGATTATTCAGTGTTATACTTTTCAATTAACTAGTAATTATTTCTAAAGTTATGTTATTGGTTAATGCACCTTGATGTAACAAACTATTCCAAACAAAAATCTCTGCTGTGTATACTCCTGATTCTTTTGGGGTCCAAGATAATGAGGGACTAAAACTTTGATGTTTTGTCAATGAACCTGATATCCATCCCAATTTAACAACAATATCATTTTCATTTTTTATCTGAACGATGTATACAAAGTCCTGGTTCTCCTCTTGGGTATTGGTGATTTTTGCAGTAATCTGAACCTGTTGATTGACAATAATGTGTTCCCCCAGAGTTGCTCCACTTAGATTAACTAATCTTTCATCAGTAATTACGGCTCTTTCTAGAGGTGTAATTCCAAAGGCTGGATTATCTATCATGGTTAGAGTAAGAATAACTACCATGGCCAAAGAAATTTGTTTGATCACGTGTCTGTGATTTTTTTTTGTTAATAAAGGCTTACTGTATATCTGTTCTGAGGTATTTTTAATATTTTTTAAAAATTTCTTAGGCTCTTAAATCGTGTAGGATAGCTAGTTATTTTTCCTGGATTAAGTATTTTTTTAGGATCAAAAATTTCTTTTAGTTCTTTAAATATTTGATAATTCTTGTATCCATACTGTTTTTTTATAAATCCTGATCTGGCTATTCCGTCTCCATGCTCTCCAGTTATTGTCCCACCTAATTTTATAACTTGATCAAAGTAGGACTCTGAAATTTTTTCTAACACCTTTGATTTTTGTCTTTTTGAAATTATTCTTACATGGATATTCCCATTACCTGCATGTCCATACATGATCGTTTTGGTTTGAAATTCTTTGTTTAATTTGCTAATTATCAAAAATAATTCCCCAAGTTTTTCCAAAGGCACTGCTGCATCTTCAATAATGTGGGGATTCTGTTCTCCTTTTTTTATTGATTTCAGACTATACGACAAAGCTAATTCTCTATACTTCCACCATTTTTCAATTTCTTTTTCTTTTTTTATTTTTTTTGCAATTTCCCCTGTAGTACACTTTGTAAACTTTTTTTCATTATCTTTAAGATCTGAGTCGTATTCTACAAAAAGTAAACAGTTAGTACTTTTTCTAAATTTAAAATCAATGTTCTCTAACGTTGCCCTATCGACAAATTCTAAGGCTGAGGGTTCGGAGTTTTTTATTTTTACACAGTTACTTGCCGCCTTTATTGCAGATTGATACTCTACAACAAAAAGCAACCTTTTAGCAGGAATGTTCTTTAAATTCATCTTTGCAGATAATATAATTCCTAGAGTTCCCTCTGAACCAACTAGAACTTTATGCGTATCACTTGTCGAATTCACATAATCTAGTCTGTAACCACAAGAGTTTTTGGACACTTTGGGAAATTGATCAATTTTAATTTGTTTGGCACATTTGATAATCTTATTTCCAATTTTTTTATCCTTTGGTAAAATAATTTTTTTACCTCTT
>JAQBBT010000095.1:0-5678 GCA_032125915.1 Nitrososphaerota archaeon | reverse complement strand
TCATGTCGTAAAAGAGGTAAAAAATGATTATAATGCCTTGGTTATTGTGTTGCTCTGACATGTTTCAAATAACTGGATTTCTTGAAATTTCATATTTTTCGTTAAATTATGCCTAGATTACAATGCATTCTCTTGCAATTTTGTGAGCGTAATTTTTTAAATGTGTGTTTTATTTTATACACACAATTCGTTATAATTTCAATTTTGATCTCTTATTCATGGCCTATGTCGTGTGTGGAATCTGTAGATATTGCTCCAAAGAGCAACCAAACTTGAATCTATTTTGTATTAGTTGCAATAAACGAGAGTGGTCCAAAGATGAATCTTCTTGTTATTGTTAATTTTTTCATAATCTTCAAAAATTAAAAATCACTGTTCTAGTAAAAAATATTGGTTAAGCGTCTACAACCGCTATTCTTTTTGTCTGATACTGTCACATCTATATTTCAGATAAATTTTCATGTTTCTGATGACGATAGATCCGGTGGATTATCAAAATCCAGAAATGGAAATTTGGTTACTTACCTATCTTTACTATCATCGACGTGATCAATCAGTCGTTGCAAGAGAATTCTTGGAAGATATGCCACAATCTCTTCTGAAAACACTTCCAACACAAGAACATCTTCATTATATGGTGACTAGATTTATTCGTGCAGGTTATTTTAAAGAGATGGCAGGGACTTATAGAGCCGGTTCAAACTATCATCTCTTTATTAGCGATTTTGGCATAATGGAATTAAGAAAGCAACTCTCTGGGTTATTTCAAATTATCAAAGATGAATCAAAACTATGTGCAATAATTGATGATGCAGTAGGTGATGAGGAGTTAAAAACATCAGTTAAAGAATTTTTTAAAAAAAACAGTGACTGTAATGAGGATGAATTTGATGTTAAACTACATGAATTCACAGATTTGCTTGGAAAAGAATCTGTAATATGGATATTCAAACTAATTCTTGCAAGCTCAAAAAAATGATAACTAAATACTAGTTTTTTGATTCTTCATACTCTTCATCTTGCTCGTATCCCTCTTTGAGATCCATTTCATGACCTTCTTCTTTCATTTCTTCTTGTTCTGCTTTGATTTTTTCAGATTCGGTATCTTCACTCATAATTGTTATTGGCAACTCTGAGATATTAACTAATTTTTGATTTCCATATTTGATATCAAACAGTCTACTTTTTTTTGGTCTTTCTTATTTTGGCGTATGCGATAACTTTATTCTGAGACTGAATTTGTTTAATTCGCTCTTGATTTTTTTGCCTTTCTTTTCCTTTTGATACAATTAGATTGTGTATTGCAACTTTTTCTTGCAATGTTTTTGCCTTTTCAAAATCATAATCTAGCTGTTCCAACTCTGCAGTGAGAAGTTTGTATTGATTAAATAATGAATTTCTACTAGTTATTGCCATAATTTTGATTATTGTTTTACAAATATAAAATCTTCTTGTAACTCAATGCTTGGCGTTAAAATTATTTGTAGCTAAACTCTGTACCTGGAAATGACATTTATGATGATTCTTTAGGTTTTGCGTTTCCAACTTCTGCTGATTCATCTTGCTTTTCAAATACTCTATATTCGCCGATTATGGAATTGCACTTTTGACAGGTGTACTGTCCTCTTTCCACCAAAACTAAATTATCTGCAACTTCCTCACGGTTACTTTCTTCAAGATGAACTTTAGGTGGGGAGTTAAACTCTTCTTCACAAATCTTGCAATAATACTTCTTCATTTTTTGTTCTTCTAGTTTTCCTATTGGTGCAAGAAACAATTTTCCTACTCCTAGATCTGCCTTTTTTGCTTGCTCGTCAGTAATTTCTGCTATTATGTAGCCACCAGAGGCCTCTAGTTTTGTTTCAGGCAAATCAACATAGTTTTTCCTTTGATCTTAAAATACCCTTAGAAATTTGTTTTAATCTAAAATTTTTCTTATTTTAGGCTAAAAATTTGGAAACTAAGAATATTTTATCTGGCTTTAACTATGTAAATTAGGATGGATGCATCAGACGTATTTAAGAAAAGAAACTTCAAGAATGTTAATTTCAAATACGAGGATTTGATTGGGAAAAATCTATCTGATGCCTTTTTGAGCGGGGTGGACCTTAGTGGTGCTGATATTCATGATGCTGACTTGAGTGGGGCAGATTTAAGCAACGCGAATCTTCGAGATGGAATTTTATTTAATGTTAGATTCAGAGGTGCTGATTTGAGGGGGGCCGATTTAAGTGAAGCCAAAATTTGGGATGCTGACATGTATGGGGCAGATCTGAGAAGGGCAGATTTGAAAGGATCTGATTTGTTTAACACTGATTTGAAGAGCAGTGACTTGAGTAATGCTGATCTTAGTGGGGCGTATTTGAAAAATGATGATTTTACAGGATCTGTAATGGTGGATACAGAATTTTTAAACACTTACTATGATAAACAAACAATTGATACGATATCCGACAAGGCTTCTAAATTAAGATTAAAAAATCAAGGAATTCTTTGGTAAATTAAAATCCACTTATTTTTCCATTGACTCTTTTTCAAATTTAAAAAGAACTAGAAAAAAGACATACTCTCGAAGTATTCTCTTTTGATTCACATCTAGTTTTAGATTCATTTTTTTAGCTAAATCTAAAGAGATTTGAAATGTTTGACCAAAAAAACCTCCAAGAGAAAATGCATCTGATGATCTGTCTGGAATTTTATTGATATTTGTTGAAAATAGACGATAGTCTTCTCTACTTGTTTTTATTCTAGTTTTAAAAATTAAATCCATCATCAATTTACTTAGATTATTATCTAGTCTTCCTTGAATTGACTCTAAAATTCTACCGAGTTCTATTTTGTCGCCTTTTGATAATTTGGTCATAATATTTTGAGATTATTTCTTAACATAAAATTATCTGATGCTGTTTTGTAATATTCCTAGTTAATTGAACTATCTTCTTTCTTTACAATATGATAATGGCTAGCCATGAAATATACTCATTGTGTGTCTTTTTCATTAGTGGACACACTATCTGAAGGCTCAAAGATTTTAGATTTCTAAAATATTATTTCTTGGATTTATTTTTTTTATATTCTCTTGATTTTTCTCTTCTTCGTTTTAACTCTAAATCTAAGATGAGATACGTTTTACCTGTTTCACAAAGTTTCATTTCTCCACTTTTCTCATCATGAATTGATTCAACCAATCCATCATCAAGTAATGCTCCCACTATTTCCCAAGCTCTCTCTTCTGAAATTTCAAATTTATATGATAATGTTGAGACTTTGGTATAGTATCCATTTTTTGAATTACGCAGGACAAAATCCTTAATTTTTTCTTCTGTTGTTTGGGATTTTGGTCTTCTTTCAAATTTTCTAAACGGTTTTTTGTTAAATGACACTTGTTTTATTTTTAAGTTCCTAGTATTTTAGGGGTGGTATTTCTAATTGTAATTTTTATAATTTGTTTAGCTATCTTTAATCATTATTTACTGAAAAATATTTTTTGACATATCTTCTTCTCATTTTATTGTCAAACCCTTCCTGTATTATTTTTAGGATAAATTCTTCTTTTTTGATTGATTGATAATATTATTTTTAAATAGCATATTTTAAATCTAAACAACTATCCAAGTAGACATGCCTACTTTGGAAGAAATTCGGAAAATATTAGATGATAATGCTATTGCCTCAAAGGTGATTCCTCCAAACCCTCAGCTGGATTGGATTTTAATCTGTGAAAAATTTAATGGCTCTAAATTAGGTGTTGGAATTGCACATCTTAAGGGAATCGATACAACTGAGTTATTTTTACACATGAATCTTGGAGATGATGTCAAACAAGCATTTATGAAAAATAATTTTCATAATGATTTTATGAATGAATTTGATATTGTAACTAAAGCATTACCTCATGTATCCGTAATGATTTCTCCTAATCTAAAATCCATGAAATCTGTATCTATCATTAGAAAATTGTATGGTGATATTACTCCCCAGCAACTTCTTGAATCCGCAAATAAAATTCTTGAAACAGTAGGGTTGGTTTTAGCCTTAATACGTAAACATGGAAATTTAACTTCAAATGAAGTCGTACAACCTGATTCTAGTTTTTATGCTTAGGTGAGATCTTGTGATTAATCTCTTAAATATTATTTAAAAAATAGTTTCTATCTAATATACTCATTTTATGCCTACAAAAGAGTGATTATTATAAATTACATGAGTTTACCAAAGAAAAAATATGACTCAAACCAAACCTTTGATAGATATTGTTAATGTTGTAGCCTCTGCTACCATTGACCAAAAACTAGATCTTAATGATATTACTAAAAAATTCCCAGATGTGGAATATCATCCAGAACAATTCCCTGGCGCCGTATTTAGACTAAAGACCCCTAAAACTGCAACCCTTCTCTTCACCTCTGGAAAGATGGTTTGTACCGGGTCAAAGTCTGAAGAAATGGCAGTAAAAGCTGTAAACACTGTTGTTCAAAAGTTAAGAAAAGGTGGAATTAAAATTAAAAAAAATGCAGTTGTCACAGTACAAAATATTGTCTCGTCAATTAATCTTGGAGGTAAAGTACATTTAGAAAAAGCTGCAAGAACTTTACCTCGAAGCATGTATGAACCCGAACAATTCCCTGGTCTAATTCACCGAATGCTTGATCCAAAAACCGTAATTCTTGTATTCTCATCAGGAAAACTTGTTTGTACTGGTGGTAAAACAGAAAAAGATGTTTATCGTTCTGTAAATCAATTACATGCCTTGCTTGAAGAAAAAGATCTTATGATTTACGATTAAATCATAATATTCAGAAATTATTTTACAACCAATATCTGTATTTTAGATTTTTAGAAATTTAACTAATTAACAGATTAATTTGTAAAAAGAATTGTTCTTGTATTGGGTTACAAATCCATATTTTGGTCTATTTTTAGACCCTTGTATCGATTTCTTATGGTTACCTCAGTAACGTTTGCAGCTTCTGCAATATCTCTTTGAGTAATATCCTCACCATTTTTTACACATGACAAGTATAATGCAGCAGCAGCCAAACCCATTGGGTCCTTTCCAGCTGATTCTTCATGCTCTTGTGCTATTTTTAGTACTTTGGTTGCGTAACGTTTTGTTTTTTCTGTAATTCCAAGTCTACTTGCTATTCTTGCAACACATTGAACCGAGTCAACTACTGGCATAACTAATTCTAATTCTTTAACTAATAATCTGTAACATCTTGCAATATCTTTTCGTTTAATGTTACCTGCCTCGCCAACATCTTTTAGTGTTCTTGGTGTTTCAGTATCTCTGCATGCAGCATAAAGAGCAGCTGCAATTAAAGCGGAAATTGATCTTCCTCTAACTAATCCTTTTTCTAAAGCCTTACGATAAATGTAAGCTGCTTTTTCCATTACGGAATCAGAAATTGCAAGTTTATCTTTTAATCTGTTTAATTCACTGAATGCTTGTCTAAAGTTTCTGTCTACTGGTTCATGGACTTGACTTCTACTATCCCAAGTTCTTAATCTTTCAATAGTGCTTTTCATGGATGCCGTTAGAGGTTTTCCTGATGCATCTTTGTTTATCGGATTGATGATTGTCGCCAAACCCATATCGTGCATTGTAAGTGATGTTGGAGCTCCTGTTCTTGCTCTGTTGCCACTTTCATCTTGTGTAAATGCTCTCCATTCTGGAC
>JAQBBT010000094.1:0-3169 GCA_032125915.1 Nitrososphaerota archaeon | reverse complement strand
GTTGTCGAGCGGGCGGCGCTCCATCACCACCGCGAGCCGCATGCTGGGCAAGGTGCTCATCGGGAAATCCATTCCTGCGAAGGACCTTAAACTATAGCGCAGTCGCACGACCTAATGAAGATGCGGCAATCTGCCCTTCAGTGTTGGCTAAATCTTGACTTTCTCGGGCAATGTCTCCAAAAGAATCAATTACCAATAAAGTGGTAAATCCTGTAGTTCCCATTAAAATAAAACCCACGAACAGATATGGCAATAACAGTTCTCGTTTTTCCTTTTGAATTTCTTGCATTCTTTCACTAGTCTCTGTCAACGAATCAAGTGTTTCTGGATTTCCTCCGCCTGCTGAAATTAACTCAAATAATATATTGAAACTAATTAAAACATTAAAAGTTTCAATCTCTTTTTGTAAATCTTTGAAAATTGTTTTAAAATCAACACCCCATTCAATTTTATTTGCAATTCCATTTGCAACAGAATTAAACATACCATACTCTTTTCGTTTACACGCATGAATAACACTGCCTTCAGGACTCATCCCTGTTTTTCGAGCCTCTGAAATTGTACGAAGTATTTTTGGCGTAGAGTCTTCTGATGCAACAGTCATCGCATAGGATTTTTTAAAATAAATAGTTGGTACAATCGATGACACAATAAGTGCCCCTCCAAACAAATAGGGCTCCATCATGGTATCGGGAATCAAATTTAATCCAATTACAATCCCACTCACTATCAGTGCTGGTGCTGCAAACATGATAATTTTTTTCATGTCTATCTCCGGGCTCTTTGAGACTGAATTACTATTTGCAGCAAAAAGAAACAGTGCAGATATTGCTGGAGTGACAATTAAAAATATGACTTCACTACTTATCCCGGTGTCCGAGGTTGCAAATGGGTCAGAAATTACAGCAGCACTAATAATGTATACTGCCAACATGACCACTTGGATTGTCATGTATGCCTCAACAAGGGCCCCTAATTTTACAACTGACTGTTTTTGTGATTCTGCATGTCTATCATAAACAGTTTTCATTTTACTTTTAAGATAATTTATTACATTTCCACCACTTTCTACAGTTGATACATAACCATCAAAAAATTCACCAAGTGCTTTTGAGCTTGAACGAGTTCGTACTTGACGCATCACCTCCAGAGGATCTACGCCTAACAAATCAATGCGTTTTATCATTTTTTGAGTTTCATTTTTTATTGTAGGCAACAACTCCATGGATTTTATCCGCTGAAGCATAAAATATGGTCCAATTCCTGCACTACTAAGCAAAGTCACCATTGTGATAAAATAGGGTAGCTCTTTGTTGATTTTCCCCCCTTGCTTGCGCTCAAATCCTTTCTCATTGATTTTGCTAAGTGACAACATTATACTTCATCACCATAATTGATTTTTTTCAAAACAGAATTAGGATCTTTGTAATATTTTCTGATCATCTCTGTAACTGTTTTATGTTCACGAATATTGTTAGATGACATCCATTTCAAAATTTTTGTTCTTCTATGATGTTCTTTTAGTACTTCATCAAATTCATCACCTGTCTGTTCTGAGATTTTTTTGAGATTTTTACTTGAATCAAAGAAATGTTCAAAATAATCAGACTTTGGATTCCATTTTGTAACAGAATTTGGTGCTGTACTGCTTGATATCTCTTCAATAGATATTGCACGCCTCATGCTTTGACCAGTCACTTTGTCTTTCACTCTTTTTATGACTAGAGCACAATTCATCAAGGAAAGATATGCAGGTGGTATGCTCATTGGTTTTTGCTGTAATCTTTTACTTGCAGAGTCCAAACTATCTGCATGCATAGTACATAGGCCTCCATGACCTGTAGCCATTGCTTGAAACATAACGTAAGCTTCTGAGCCTCTAATTTCACCAACAATAATGTAGTCAGGTCTATGTCTTACACCTGATTTGATTAATTCATACAACCCAATCTCTCCTTCATCATTTGAACCATATCCAGATCTTGAAATTAATGAAAACCAATTATCATGAGGAAGATTAATTTCTGCAACATCTTCTACTGAAAATAGTTTATCGTTCTCACTTACCAACCCTGCAATTGCATTAAGAACAGTTGTTTTTCCACTACCTGTGGAACCAATTATCATTATAGACATTTTTGCTTCAATCATCATCCAAAGATATGCTGCAGTTTCAAGATCAATTGTGCCAAATCCTATAAGGTCTACAATTGTATATGGATCCTCTTTGAATTTTCGTATTGTAAAACTAGTTCCTTTGGGGGTGATTTCTTTTTGATATAATACTGAAATTCTATGGTTCCCTGTTATGGCAAGATCAGAAATTGGATGTGCTGTACTGACGTGCTTTCCAGCTTTGAAAACAATTCTTGTAATAAACGAATTTAGTTTCTGATGTGACTCAAATAAAATATTTGAAGCTAAACTATCATAATTTCTGTGCCAGACATATAATGGGATGTTAGGGCCACTACAACTGATATCTTCGATGTTTGGGTCATGCATTAAAGCATCGATTTCACCATAACCCATGATGTCTCTTTTCAAAAAATATTTGACTTTTTCCATACTTGCTACAGGATTGGAGATAAAAAATCCCTCATGTTTTTTAATTACATCATTTAAATGAGCATCAAATTTTTTTTCTTTCGTGGTTTCAAGAGAGTCTAGACTTTGCTCTACAAAGGTGTACAAATCCTTGTAAATCCGCTCTTCGTCAAAATTTAGTTTAATCTCATCTACAAAATACTGAAAACTAGAATTTTTTTCATCCCATAAAATTTTAGCATAACTAAAAGGTGCATTTAGTGGATATTCTTTAACTATTTTAAATTGTTTTGAAACTTCATTGGTGACACTTTCATCTAGAAGATCATGATTGAGAATACTGCCTAATTCAATTTGATTCTCGTTTACTGATTTCAATTTTTATTCTCCATAATTAAAAATAAAGATAAAGAGAGATTCAAAAAAACACTCTCCCTATGGGTTTTGGATGATAGTCGCGCTGGTTGAAAACGTTGGCGCGGAAACGGGCCAGGCCCTTGACGCCGAAGGAGAAGTCCAGCTCCAGCTGCTCCTCGAAGCGATGCTTCTGGGTGTCGGTGAGAACGCTGTAGACCAGCGATTTGGTCTCCGGCGCCGTCATCGGCGGCAACTGCAACGGCAC
>JAQBBT010000093.1:0-16639 GCA_032125915.1 Nitrososphaerota archaeon | reverse complement strand
TCTGATTCAGTCATTGGGATAGTAGGAAGTTTGTATTTTTCAATATCTGTAGCCCACACGCCAACCCATTTTGCATCGGGAACGGTTAATTCTCTGAGATGGGCTGCATTTGCAGATCCAGATTTTATTACCATTGCAATATGCTCACCATATACATCACCGTCTGTTAGAATAATCACAGGAAGTTTCAATTCATCATGTAATCTTTTCAAAAGAGTTCTTGTAGAACGTGGAGCCTGACCGCCAGTATTAATAATAATCGACTTGAATTTTTTATCAACCTGTTCTTCGACAAATCGTGTAAACAAACCACCTTTTTCAATCGCAATCACAATTTCAGCACTAGTATCAACTAGTTCAGCTGTAGTCAAACTAGGACCTATTGCATATCCATCTGGATGGTTAGACAAATTCATCGATTTTCCCTCATATCCTGGAATTGTGTATTCTATGGTCAAATCGCCAAAAATAGAACTGCGTTCTTCAGGAAAAATATGGAAATCCTCTCTAGGTCTTGATGTTACTGCTTCTAAATCTACAATAATATTATCAGATTCACTCTGATCTTCAAACTCAATTTCAAAGGCCTGGGATGAATAATAAATATCTCTTAGAGTAGAGGATTTTTTTTCATGTGTTAACCTATTTGCAAAAAATGCAAGCCACATTAATTGTGTAAAAGATCTTAATTGAGAGGTATTTTTGGAGCTTCTCAGTGCAGTTGAATTTCCTAAAATGTATTGACGCAGTTTTTTATCATACACAATGTTACTCACTGATCTACTTGGAATTGAAAATTTAGGAAATTGTCCTTTATCTAGATCATCATATATTTTTGCTCCGTGACTCTGGAGCATCTCAAGAATATTTTTTTGTTTTTCTTGGGTTCTTTTACTTAGTGCCTTTGCTTTACTTTCGGCTTTCTCATTCATTTTCTATTAATTTCTCCTCTCGTAATATTTTTTGGAAATTAGGTTCTTTTGTCTTTCCTGCAAGTTCTGTACTGAATTGAGCGATTAAAGGAATATATTTTGCATAAAGATTTGCCCTCTTTTTTGCAGCTTCCGCTTGACCTCTTTTATTCATAAAGACAGATAATTTTCTTGCAATGAATTGAATAGATAATTTTAATTCTCGTTCGATTTCTTGTCTATCTGCAACATTTTCCTTTCCTGCAGTTTTGTATGGGATTCTAGTAGAACAAATATGCGATACGATAATTAATGGAGGATCGCCCTTTGCTTTATAGCGACTCCAGTCAATATCATTTACAACTTTTAAGACCACATCACTTCCTTCATCATATAGTAACGGAATGCGATTAGCAAATCGGTACACTTTGATTCCACGAGTACTAATATTACCACCATATGCTATTCCCATTTCTACGACAAATGGAAATCCTGAATACGCAGATGCACTACGCTGTATGACAGATAAGAAATCAGGATTGAAAAATTTCCTCATTCCTTTCTCTAATGGTGCCTCTCCCAAAGGTGCAAGACAGCTAGGGTCAGGACCCATAAAGTCATCAAATTTTTGTAAGGAATCACTTAGATGTGCAAGTTCTTGATTAGTCATTGTTCCTAGACGTTTTTCAGGCTTGAATCCGGCAAATTTTGCAAATTTTACTGCCGTTGTAGGACCTACCCTTTGGAATTTTTTGGTCAAAAACGCAGTCAAAGTTTCTCCTTGAATTGTATTTGTTAATTGTTTGTAGTATTGGCTTTCAGGATCCATATCCACTGATTTTGATGTAGAATCCCCAAAGTCCCAATAAAATAATTTTTTATTTGGAATATCTATATCCTCAATTTTGATTTTATTTAATTTCTCAAAATCCATCTTAAGGAACGACATTAGAGCAATTATTACCCTTACTTGTCTAGAAAGAGTTTTCCATCGTTTCTTAGCTTTTTCCATTATTGCTGTAAAACTTAAACTCTTTTTGGACAGGCCCAAATCTTTTCTTACTTTTTCAATCATTATATCATCAATCGTTGGAATTTCAAACTGGGAGTCTACCATCATTCTTCGTATGGTTTCAACGTCAGTTCCATACGGATGAGGTCGGATGATGGTAGGAGGTTTTGGCATTGTGTTAATCATTCGAGGGTAGTGAAATTTTTCCCCTTTAGGATCATCAAAAGTAACAGAAGCATATGGAGTAATAAGTGACGTTTGATAGATATAATCTCTAATTTTGGTTCCGGCTTTTGAATAATCACCCTCTAGACAAATGCTAACAGAAAGACCTTGTTTTGAAACTTCTTTTGTTTTATGTTTTAAAATAACAGGTTTGTTCTTTTGAATATCTAGTAATAACTCAAATTCGTCAGATATTTTTCCATCAGTTGAACTTTTGACTGTTACAGGTTTGTTTGTTGTAATTTGGCCATAAAGAATTGCCATAGTTGCACCTAAACCAAACATGCCTCTTGCTTGTTTCAATCCAAATTTAGAGCCATAAAGAACCGTTCCAAATGCCAATGGAACGTGTTTTGTTTCGATTCCGGGTCCATTATCTTTTACAGTTAGAATATAGGGTTTGGGGTCTGGTTTTTCAGAATCAACTGCCTTTATTGTCAAGTGAATATCAGGAAGAATTCCTTTCATATCACATGCGTCTAGACCATTTTCTACAAATTCCCTTACAGCTGTATACAATGACCTTGAAGGATTGCTAAAACCAGCAAGATCTCTATTCCTATAGAAGAACTCACTTGGTGAGATTTGGTTAAATTTTTCCTTAATCGAAGACATTTTGATCTTCCCACAGTTTCATTTTTTCTTGTTTTCCTCGTCTATTTGCTGCTTCTAACTTAGTGTAAACTGCTCCATGCATACTACCACTTGATATTGAAGAAATTCCATCTACTGCTAATCGTAGTTTACTTGGTTCGCCAATTATTGAAACAGTTTTTCCATAAATTGAAATTAGAGTTCCACTTAAATTTTCCATATTTCGTCTAGCCTTACCACCTTCTCCGATAAGTCTCCCTTTAATTCTTTCAATATTTGCACTGGATTTTCCTGCAAATTCGTTTAAATTAATAACATGTAAAGTATTTTCTCCATCTATCAAAGTCATCGCATTTTCTGGAGAGAATCCTCTACCAATTGCAGTTACAATTTCCATGGCCTTGAATGGTTCAACTTTTTCAATATCATCAATGGATTTAATTAAAACTTCCCCAGTGTCACCATCAATATCTAAAGTCACATAACAAATCTGTTCAATTTTAGATTTAACACTGCCAGATTTACCAATTAATACAGCTATTCGATCATTTGGTATTCGGATTAATTTTTCAAAGATCATGATATTATTTCTTTTAACACTTTTGTTGGATCATTAACAAGGATTCCTCTTTTAGAAAAGAATCTAGTTATGTTATTAATATCTCTTTTAAGAAATTCTTTAGAATTAGGATGTCTAAGATCAACTGCCGAACCAAGATCAAAGAGAACTAATCCATCATCAGTTTTGAAAATATTATACTCTGAATAATCACCATGAACTAATTTTGCCTTCACATACAGGTCTTTAATTAGCGAGATTGCCTGATGGTAGTCATTTTCATCAATTTGAGAATGCAGTAAAACCTTGCAAGGAGAGCCATTTTCTCCCACAAATTCCATAGCAAGGACATTACGTGTAACAAGAATAGGTTTGGGCACAGGTATTCCACAATCATAACATCTTGAAAGATTTTTAAATTCTTTTTGTGCCCATAGGAAAACAAGGTTTTTGGTTCCCTTTTTTAATTTTGAAAATCTAGGATCCCCTAAAATGTAAGCTTCTCTTTTTTTAAAATTTGCTGTGCTCACCAAATAAATTTTCAGGGCAACATTGGCATTATTTTCATCAACTGCCCAAAACACAACAGATTCTTTTCCTGCACTTACTGAACCGTTGACATATGCAATAATATGATCAGTGATAAGTTTGTAGAGGGTCATAACAGTGGGTTTATCCAAAACTTCATTGACTACTTTACCTTTTTTAAAACCATCCTTAAGTTGTTTTTTTCTTGATTGAGAAAATATTTTTTCATCAAGCTTTGATTCTAATTTTCTGCTAATATCGTCGGACAACAATCATGTTTGTTTTTACTAGATAAAATGGATTTCTTTTGTTTGAATTTAAGATTAATTACATTACTTAACAACGTAGTTTAAAACTAATAATTTGTAAAATTATATTTTGAAAATAATTAAAAAAGGAACTCCTCCAACGGTTTTAACACCATTTTCAGAACCAACTCCCAATTCTATTGAAAGTGAAACTGTGTTTTTTCCTGCTATGTTTATTATTGAAGCCCTTTTTAGTAGGCTTTTAGCTTCTTCATCTTCAATTATTTTTTCTCCGTAATAGCTTTTACTAATATTCATGTTTAATTTATCTTGAACAATAGTTTTTCCTAAAAGATCAATGTCACAAATGTTTAACATTAGATTTTTTTGGTAATCAGTAACTTTTACTGAAAATTGCATTATGCATATTTACCTTTTAAAGGTGATTTTGCACCACATGCCTCACAAATTAAAAAGGATATTCTATTTTCTTTAACAATTTTTGTATCCGGACTTTTGCAAGTTGGACACTCCAAATAGTCTTTGACATAAATTTGAAAAAGACGCGTAAAATCATCAGGTGCCCTCCTGCCTACAAACATAGCTTTATCGCCTAAGCGTTCAGCTGGAACTGCAAATTCTTTTGAGAGGTATTGCAAGACCTTATCAGGATCTCTACGAAGAACTTTAGAAAATTCTGAAAAGTTTCGAAGATATGTTTTTTGGCCTTCCCACATGACATCAACAATTGGTAATTCAAATCGGGTAGAAGTTTCATTCTTAACATCACCAATCTTATCTTGAATTCTTTTAAGAAGGGTTTCGTAATCAGATTTTGCCATGTATATTTAGTGTAGTGCAGACCCTATATGGGTTTTTGAAAAAGAGGAATCAGTGGATTTTTAAATTTATTCCATTTTTCCTATTCGGAAAACTTTAGTTCCACATGTTGGACAGGTGCCTTTTACAGCAGGACGTCCATTTTTTAATGTAGTTTCTTGAGGATCTTTTACGTCCCTTTTAGCTCTGCATTTTACACAATATGCTTGTACCATTATAAAAAAAGTCAAACTTTGTTCTATTTAGGAAGAGGCTGTGAAAATTATTTAACCACAGACTAGATACGCGTAAATTTTTTATTGGTTTAAGAAAGCGATATTATAGAAAAATTCAATAAAAACGGAAAAATCTTTATTTTTTTGATTAGAATGGTACAACTCTAAACTTTTTTTGTCTTTTTGAATACAAGATGCAATATTTTGAAAAATTACCAGTTATAAGCTCCCTAATTGTAGACTTCAAAATGGCATCAAAAAAAGGCATTGTAATTACAATCATAATTTTGGCCGTAATTACCATATCTAGTTTTCTGATTTGGCAGATTCCTCAAGATAGTCAAATATCAATGGAAGTATCAGACCACGAGAATTATTTGGATGGAGTGAAAGAGATTCATTCATTGTTGGATCAAACGATTTCAACTGATTTTCAAAATCTAAAAGAGGGAAATATTTCACCTGATGAATATCTCGAATATGCTGATGTTACATCAACACAGGTTTCTTCTAAGATTAGTGAATTTGTAACATCAAAACCCCCAACTGAATGGCAAGAAAGCTACATTAGTTACATGGATGCTCTGAGAAATTTTAATTCGTACGTGACTGAGACCAAAGTTTATGCAAATTTGATTAAAGAGGGGAAAACAGATCAATTAGAAGAAACATTAACAAAAATTCAATCCTACAAGTCTGAATCAGAAATACTAATAGAAACGTCAGACAGCTCCAGACCAAAATAGCCTCAAGACCAAATAATAATAATTTGACTTGTTGGAAATCGTTAAAAAGCAATTCTGTAATAACATAAAGAATGTCTCAAAATTCAAACAAAGTAGAAAAAGACATTAGCGCATCAACATCAAATAAGCTACTTGTAATTTGTGTAGATAGAGATAATGATGTCGGAGAAAAGGCAGGAATTACAACTCCTGTAATTGGACGAGATGCGTGTATTGAGGCAGCACAGAGATTAGCTTTAGAAGACCCAGAAGATGCAGATTCAAATTCAATTTTTGCCGCAATTAAAACATATGAAGATTTAATCAGCAAAGGTTACCAAGCTGAAGTAATAACTGTTGCAGGAGTTAAAAGTAGAGGGGTGCAGGCAGATGAAAAAATACTTGTGGAAATTAAGAAAGTCTTGGAAAAATTTTCTGCAAATGGTGCAGTAATTGTTTCAGACGGGGAAGATGATGAGAGTGTTGTTCCAGTAATTCAGAATGTTCTTCCTGTTGTTTCTGTTCAGCGAGTAGTTATGAAAGTTAGTAGAAGTGTAGAATATTCTTATGCAGTTTTTGGGAAATATCTAAAAATGATGGCATACGATACCAAATACTCTAAATTTTTCTTGGGAGTTCCAGGAATACTTTTGTTAATTGGTGGAATAGCTACTGTCATAGGATATACTGCAGAAATCACAGCTGTATTAATCAGCATTTTAGGTGGCGCATTTTTGGTAAGAGCTTTTGATATTGATAGAGCTTGGTCTAATTGGGCAAAACCTACACCGATGGGATTTATTCGAATTTTTACCATGGTTACAGGTATTTTGTTAATACTATCATCAGTGCCAGCTGGAATTAGTTCAATAGATGAAAAAATATTAGAATCAGAGACCGAAGTATTTTCAATTTTTTCAAATAAGATAATTATCGGACAATTTGTTTCAGGAGTACTGCCTATCTTATGGATTGGACTTGGTGCAATATTTGCAGGTATGTTGCTGAGCAATTGGATAGGAGGGATTCCACGACAGATTAGCGATATTCTAAGAATAGTTGTTTTGGTGGCATTATACCCCACAGTATTTCAATTTACAAACATTATGATAAATGAGGAAAGTTCATTCACTTTAATTCCTCCATTATTAGGAGGACTTGCTGCCACTTTAATTTCAGCCACAATTTTATTCAAAAAATACAGAAAGCATAAGAATCAAGAAATGGTTTCAGACTAAATTTGAAAAATTTCCTACCCATATCTAATATTTCTAAAAAACACTGATATTTCCAATAGTGCAATAGCAATCAATGGTGATTTAGATTAACAAGATAAAAGATACCGTTTTTCAATTATCTGGCTTGTACAAAATTTATTCAAAAAAACTTGAAAGCGACATAAAACAAGGCGATATTCCAAATCATGTCGCACTTATTTTAGATGGGAATAGAAGATGGGCAAAAAGACATCTTGCAATGACAAAAATAGGTCATTGGAAGGGAGCTGATGCAGTAGAAAATCTATTAGATTGGTGTGAACAACTTGACATCAGAATAATTACCTTGTATGCGCTTTCAGCAGAAAATCTTGATCGTGATGATGAGGAATTAGAATATCTCTATGAATTAATTCGCCTGAGACTTGAAAAATTGTATCAAGATCCTAGGATTCACAAAAATAAGATGAGGGTTAAAGGTATTGGAAGAATTGAGCTTTTACCAAAATCTATCAAAGAGGTGCTTCAAAGATTAGACGACGCAACCAAAGGATATGACAATCATTTTCTCAATATTGCCTTAGCTTATGGAGGACAATTTGAGTTAGTTGATGCAGTAAAAAAAATTGGAGAAAAAATTAAAGATGGATCTCTTAAAATCAGCGACATTGATAAAAAAGAGATAGAATCTAACTTGTATACATCATATCTACCTCAATCATCACCAGATATGATTTTAAGAACCTCAGGAGAAAAAAGATTAAGTGGATTTCTAATGTGGCAAAGTGTGTACAGTGAATTAATTTTTATGGATATTTTTTGGCCAGAATTTAGAAAAATTGATTTAATGAGAGCAATCAGGACATATCAAGAAAGGAAGAGAAGGATAGGAAAATGATAGAAGAAACATCATCCGGAATAGTATTGTTCAGAAAAGAAAATGAAAAAATTTTGTTTTTATTGCTTCATTATCCATCAGGTCATTGGGATTTTGTTAAAGGAAAAATGGAGGATGGCGAATCAACACATGAAACTGCGATAAGAGAAACTAAAGAAGAAACAGGAATCACGGATGTAAAATTTTTAGATAATTTTGAAGAGTGGATACAATATAATTTTCAATTCCAAGGAGAGCTTGTTTGTAAGAAAGTAGTTTTTTTTCTTGGAGAAACAAAAACAAAAGATATTAAAATTTCTCATGAGCACCTAAATTATACGTGGATGGATTATACTACAGCCATGGAGAAAACAACTTTTGATAATGCAAAAACTGTTTTGTCAAAATCATATACTCTACTTTCCAAAACTTTGTAATTGTAAATCTTTTGTAACGTCAATCGGATTTTTAGCATTTAAAATAGTTCTACCTACAATTAAATAATCAGTCCCGGCAGAAATTACTTCATTAGCATTTCCTCCCTGAGTCCCCACACCTGGAGAATATATGCTCAAATTTTTTCCTGCTTGTTTTTTGCAATAAGATATAATTTTAGGAAAAGTTGCGCCCACCACAATACCGTCCACTTTGGATTTTAAGGCCCATTCCAAAAATAATTGGTAGAGATGTTGCTTTTTTTTTATTTTAATTTCCATATCATATGATAATTTAGCCTCAGGAGCACTCATATGACATAGGGTTATTATGCCCTTTTCGTGTTTATGAGAGAATTTAACCAGATTTTGTAAACTCTCAAATCCCATTATCGGATTTGCAATTATTGCATCAAATCCTAAACTCCATAAATTTTCAGCTGTCACTCTATTGGTATTTCCAATGTCATTTAGTTTTATATCAGCAATTGTCTGTAATCCATAACTATGAGCTGTTTTGTTAATTTTAGATATTTGTTTTGAACCAAGTGGCAATAGCAGATGAAAATTAAGTTTGATTGCACATAAGTACGGATGAAGTTTTTTTATATTTTGAATTGTTTTCGATTCTAAATTTTTTACAGAATTATCATAATCATTGGCAAGTATTACATTGCCGTTGCTTTTTGCGATTTTTGAAATTCTAGTTCGGAAGGTGGCCATAATCAACTAGAGGATGAGTGTCTTTTAATTTTATAATTTTTACATAAGAATATCCATGCTCAGATGGGTTTTTCACGAAGGATGGTTCAGAATTGTTGTTTGAAAATTTTAAAAATGGATATTGAGGATCCTCATCAAGAACCACGTGACAGAAATATGATGTTCCCTCCTCAGTAAAATTCATGAATACCCCAATCAGCCATTTATCCTTACGAGGGAATAGAAATAATGGAAAAGGATTTTCTTCAAAACCCCAAGTAAGTTTTGCAAGGCTTGCCAAATCCTCAAGTTCTATAGGCTGGTATCTGTCAGTAGTTCCATTGCCAGGTCTCAAAGTATCTGGAAGCGATTTTATGCGAACGATTGGAGAGTAGAGTTTACTTGCGTCAGAAGTAGAGTTTACAATGTCTGTTTGTTCTTTCCCACCTCTTAAGGCATAACAGAGAAAATGACCATTATGTTCAAGTGGAGTATAATACACGATTGGTTTTTCTTTTAGAACATCCATTTGTACTGATAAAATTTTTCTTCCTTCATGCTCATGAAGAAATGAAATACGTGGTGCACGCTCTAAAGCACATACCAATCTAGAAAATTCTAAAGTAGAGGAGACTTGAATGTAACGAGGTAATTTATCCACGATAATTTATTGCACAATACTAAATTAAACTTACCCAAATTTTTTCAGCCTAAGTTCTTCTATCAATTACATCATGGATATCTGGGCCTGTTCCAATTATTGTAACAGGTGTGTTTAATTTTTCTTCAATATTTTTAATGAATGATTTTGCTTCAACAGAAATTTCTTCAAAAGATGTTTTTCCTGCACATTCTGGAAAGAGTACATCTAACTTTGTAATTGAAATTTGTGTAGCGCTGTTAAGCATGATTGCACGCCTAGCTAAATCAAAATCAAAATTAGCAGCACGTCTTTGTCTGCCCGTTACGGTTCCAAATTCAGACCAACCTCTACTCTCTGCTTCTTCAAGTGATAGTTCATTTGCTAAAGGTCCTGTGCCTACACGAGTCACATATGATTTGAAAACAACAATTACTTCATCAACGTTTTTAGGTCCAAGCCCAACATCCGCACAAATTCCTGATGCAGTAACATCTTTTGAGGTTACAAAAGGATAAGTTCCATGCCATAAAGATAAGAAAGTTCCTTGAGTGCCCTCGATTAGAACATTTTCATTTGAAGAAATTGCAGAATTGATTTCTGCAGGTACATCAACGACTAATGGAGCAAGTGAATCTACATCCTTTGCCATCTTTAAGACTCGCATTGCCCTATCAGCATTTGCAGGACCAGTTCCTGAGCCCGTACTGCCTATTTTCTCTTTTATGTCTCCTTTGGAATCCCTTGTGAGATGATCTTGTTCAATGATACCACAATGCCTATCCACAAATGACCTTCCAGAGGTATCAAAATCTTGAATCTCCTTGAATAAAACATCTGGATTAATTACAACTCCAGGTCCAATCATTATTTTTGCATTTTTATTTAAAAATCCACTTGGCAACATTCTTACTTTGTAGACTTTATCCCCATCACGAATAGTATGACCAGCGTTTGGACCAGCCCCTCCACGAACGATAATCTTTGGATTGTCTTTGATTGCAAGATATGAAATAATTTTTCCCTTTCCTTCATCGCCAAAAAAACCACCAACAACTACTGTAGACGTCACATTTTTTTGGCTCCAATTCCGTTTATTTAAGCTAGTGTTTACACAGGATTTAATATCCAATAAAATTTGAAAGTATAGCATTGGCTGAACCAAATTATGCAGGAAATATCATAGTGGTTTTAGCAAATCTTCCAGACTTTCTTAGAACACCAATTTTGAAAAAAAGAATGATCGAATTTTTTGCAATGGGTGACCTTGAAAAAAAACAACTAGTCAATAACGCTTTGGAAGCTGGTCCAACTATTCCATTTCCAAATTTTTCAAAATTATTTAAGACATGGTTAGAAATCCTAACAGTATTACCTGAAGATCAAAGGAGTGGGTTATTCTCAGCATACATTGATGCAATTTCTGAATCTCCACAAAAAATAATAGCTTTTAATTTAGATGGAATATTGGAGATTTTCTTATCACTAGATGATGAAAAACAAAAGATCATTTCTCAATCTGTTAAAAAAATAATCGATAGTTTTGAGAATGAAAAGAAAAGAAAACTTTTAGTGATTATTCCCGATAATGCTCAAAAACATCTGAGCCTTTAAGCACTTGGAGTTTCATCTGGTTTTCTATTATCTTCATTTGCATAGTCAACAATGTCTCCTTCAGGAGTTAAGACACCTGCAAAGATTTTTTCATGTTTTTTTAAGAGTTTCCGGTGATCTGGCATTGACATGTCAAGTCTCATCTCATTCATTACCATAACCCTGTATTCTTTCCATTCACTCCAACATTTGGTACAAACTGGATATTTACTACCAATTGGGTCTAGTTCTTCGTTATCAGGAATTTGGTTCTTACATTTGGTGCAGGTTTGACTCATGTAATGAGACAATTAAGAACTCTTTTTATCTTTTTTTGAATGTAAAGTAATAATAATTCACAAAGACAAAATTACACGTGAAGATAATATGTCCAAAATGCAAAAAAAATGCAGAGTTGGCAATGGATTTTTCTTTGGTAACATGTGAAAACTGTGATTTGGATATGAGTTATGGAGAATATGTGAAGTTTATCGCACATAATGAGATAACATATTCAGATATTCTTGGAGATTATACGGGTAGCACTGAAGGGCAAACTGCAGGATCCTTAGATGAATGGGATTAAAAAAACAGAAAAAACATCCATCAGATTAAAATAATTAGTTATTGTCATGTCTAAACATAATTGGAATTTTTATTAGAAAATATTTTAAATCTAGTGGGATTTTTAGTAGGGTTAGTAATTGGTACTGTATCAATTATTGGTTATAGAAACACAGGAAGTCCAACATTATTTAGATTAGCAATTGCCTTTTTTTCTATTAGTGTTGGATTTTTTGTAATATGGGTAGGTTACATGATAGAAGATTTTGTAATAAAGTCAGGTCATTTAGAAAGATGGATACAAACTCTTGGTATTGCAATTCAAACCATAGGATATTTTTTCATTGCATTTTCCCATAGTATTAAATCAATTTTTCCAAAATCAAGATACTTTAGATCTTTGGGAATTTTTCCGCTATTCTTAGTATCTTCAGTACAAATAGAACATATCTTTAGATCAGTGTCTTTTATTTTACTTGCATATGGCGCAATTGAAACAATTTTATCGTATTTTGAAAATCGAAACAAAGGCGCAATCGCAGTAGCGGTGGGATTGTCCCTTTTAGCATTAGGCGAATTTTTGGGATGGTACTCATTTGTATTTCCAGAATCAATATTGTATTTTGTTTCAATGATTATCAAAATTGCAGGTTTAATCGCATTATTCATTCCAGTAAGTAAGGTACCTCTTACCAAGATTAAATTTGATGAAAGTTTTGATTGACTTGAAAGATTAGGCTCAATTTCTTGGAGATTTTAGACTAGTCAAATTCTTTTATCTTTTTAGTATATTGGAAAATAGCATGCCACTATCATAGAAATTATAAAAATAGTAAATAGAGAAAAAATGGTAGAATATCGCACACATATGAAAATCATTGGAGATATACTATCAACTACTCGCGATGATCTCCAAGATGAAGATGGGGCTACTGTAACTTATCTTATTAGAAAAGCTAATGTTTCTCATTCAAGAATTTCAAGAATGCTAACAATTTTAGTATCTGAAGGACTACTAGAAAAAGTAAATGCAGAAGGTTCACGTAAATACAAAATTAGTCAAGCAGGAAGAGAGTTTTTACAAGCATATCATACATTTAGCGGCTTTGCAACTAATTTTGGTCTAACCATTTAATCTTCTATTTCTTCAAGTTCATCTAAATTATCATCAAAGTCATCTTCAAATTCTGTATCTTCGTATTTTGATGATTCACTAAGCATTTTAGAATAATGTTGTATCAAGATTAAAAAGGTATTCAAAGGAAAATGAATAATTAAAGAAGAAAATTAGAATGATCAATTGAAAGTAAAATGCGATAAAGAGGGAATTGAAAAAGCATCCAAAGTTGTAAAAGATGGCGGAATTATTGTATTTCCAACAGATACAGTTTATGGTATGGGATGCGATCCTTACAACAAAAAAGCAGTAGATAAAATTTATCAAATCAAAGGAAGACCCAAGACAAAGCCAATTCCCATATTAGCATATTCAATTGATGCAGTATCTGAAATTGTGGAATTTGATAAAGATTCAAAAAAAATCGCCGATAAATTTTGGCCGGGCCCTTTAACTTTAATATTAAAATTGAGAGATGAAAAATTGAAAGAATCCCTAAACCTGAAAGAAAAGATAGCCATACGAGTTCCAAACAATCAATGTTTGCTGAATCTTTTGAAAAATTCTAAATTCTTAGTCGGAACTAGCGCAAATCTTTCTGGAGAAAGTTCTTTTACAAATTCTCAAGAGTGTTATCAAAAAATAAGTGAATGTGATATTTTTTTAGATGGTGGGGATATTGAAAATGGAGGAGAGTCGACAATTCTAGAAATGGATAAAGGAAAGCCAATTATCCATAGAATTGGGTCATTAAAAAAAGAGGAGATTACGAGATTTTTTTGAATTTAATAATTACCTGCGCCAGACATATGGAACCTGAAACACAAGAAGAGATAACTAGAATTCTAGGAGAATTTGGAGATGATGAACCTGAAATAACAATTACCAGCATGTCAGGAATCCTAACAGCAAAAACAAAATTAGATCCCATTATGGTTGTAGAAAAAATACAAGAGTTAATCATGGATGAGCCTTGGAGTATTAGATATTCTCTTCGAATAATCCCCATACAAAGAGTCTCAGAAACAAAGATTGAAGAAATTGAAAAAGTAATTTCAGAAATGATTGAATTAATACCAAAAGGAGATTCTTATAGAATATCAATTGAAAAAAGAAATACGGACATTTCAAGTCAAGAGATAATTACAAAAATTGCCAATAAAATTAAAAACAAAGTTTCATTAGAAAATCCAGATAAAATTATTCAAATAGAGATTCTAGGAGCAAAGACAGGTATTGCTATTCTTAAAAAAGCAGACATTTTGAGTGTTGAAAAAACTAAAAGAAGTATGTCAGATTAGAATTGCACCTTTTTCAATTAAAAGATCATCCAAGGGATTTTTTGAGGAGATAGAATCTAGTTGTTTTTTTGTTATTTTGAAGTATTTTTTCAAAAATGGTGAATTATCTTTTGAAAAAATTTCAATAATTAATGGAGTTAGTTTTTGATAAAGTTTATCCAATATAGTTTTATTTCCAATCGCAATTAAAATAAAATTATTTTTTGGTTTAATCCCCACAGAAGTAATTGCATCTGCAATCTGTTTTGTAGCTGCAAAACGCATTAAAATATCAGTTTCAAGCTTGTTTGAAAGTAAAATATTTTCTTTTTCTGAGTTTATCGAGATTGAAAGAATTTTTTTTAAATGATTTGAATTTAGAATAAAATTGCTTGAAATTCCTTGCAATTTAATTTTAGGAAATTCTTTTCGAAGGTCATCGAGAAAAGAAACATCAAGTGTTCTATGCCCTTTTATTTCCACTATTTGGATTAATTTTTTTCCAGTAGCAATTATGATTTTTTTATTTGATCCACCGTGAATTATAGGAATAATGCTTACCAAATCACTGTTTTTTATGAGAGTCATTTTTCCATCCATAGCTGAAGAGTCAGCCCCATTAACTGCAATCAAAATATTGTTTGTGTCAAGAGTGGGCATGTTTTTTGGTTGCATCTCTAAGAGTATTTCAAGTAGCTTTTCAATAGTAATGTTATCTAGATCCAATACTAGTTGATCAGTTGAAAATAACTTTTTTGCACCTCCTACAAGTTTTATTGTTACCATAATTTTGATTAATTCAAATAAGGAAATTAGTTTTAGGGTGAATTATTCAGTTTTTTCTTCAGAAGGTACACTAGTTTCTGTGACATCTGTATTGTCGACTCCTACTTCAATAACATTTTCTTCGGATTCTTGAGATTGTTCTGTTTCAACTTCTAGTGTTTCCTCAATTGGAGTACTTTCATCACTTTGAATATCTGTTTTTGATTGATTAAATTCCAGTTCACGATTTTCTTTTTTTATAAAATTAGTAATATATCCGGCAATTTCATTTTTTAATCCCTTTGAACGAACTATGGCCACTTCATCTAGTGATTTTTTATTATCAGTAAAATTTTCGCTAAATTTTGACTTGTATTTGTCTAGTACTTCGTATGAAAGACGCTTAATCCTATCCACTCTTCAAATACCAGATTAGGGTTTTTTATACCTATATTCCAAGAAATTTTTTAGAGTTTTTTTCTAGTATTGAGGTCATTTCATCATATTGTTTGTTTAAAATTTTTGAGGAACAAAAAATTACGCTTGGAATAAAACCAATTTGGGCCGATTTCATTTCAAAACATCTTGAAAACCTCACCGGACCGTCTGTTTCTACAAGAATTTTGTCTTCATCTGTTTTGGTTAATAGTGTCTGTTTATCATTTGCATAAACCATTACAGGGCCATATGAAACAAAAAAATCCATATCCATTGCCGTTTGTAGCTGTTTCTTGCTACCATCAAACCAATGAAGTAGTGCATTTTTTGTTTTGTAAGAAGTCAATATTGCAAATATATCATCAAGGCTTTTTCTAGAATGAATAGATATGGGCTTTTGATGTTTTTCTGCAATAGATAAAAGTGATTCAAATACATGAATTTGATTTTTTTTATCTTCATCTGATTGGACATATGTTGGATCTAAACCAATCTCTCCAATACCTGAAATAATATCGATGTTATCTTGTATCAAATTTATCATTTGATCTAAATCATCATTTGCACATTCAGGATGAATTCCAATAAAAGGTAAAATTAATTTACTTTTTTTTGCAATTTCCAAAGTTATTTTGGAATTAGCATAATCCATTGAAACACAACAAGCCTTGATTTTCATAAATTCCATGCATTTGATTGTATGATTTAGATTCTCATGATAAGCAGGGTCAGATAAATGGATGTGGGAATCAAATAACCAAGTCATTATCTTGTAATTTTACAACTAGTCTGTATAAATCGATTTCTTGGTGATATTTTTTCACTCATCATCTTTTATCATAATATACAAAAAATCAAATCAATGAAATCATCTGAACTGGGCCTCTCTGCAATGTATAGGATTTTGAAGAAAGCAGGAGCCGAAAGAGTAAGTGATGAATCAGCAGATGAACTCCGTAGAGTTGTAGAGGAGTTGGCCATCAATATTGCACAAAGTGCAGTAGACATGACATCTCATGCGGGAAGAAAAACAGTTAAAGCTGAAGATGTAAAACTTGCATCAAAACCATTTTCCAAATTCTAATCTAAAGAGTTTAATTATTCATTTTGTATTTTTCAAAACGGTACTCTGGCAGAACGGTTATGCGTGAGCCT